>JACMKY010000458.1 GCA_014379925.1 Cytophagales bacterium
GGGTTTCAATTGGGATGTGCGAAATGATCGCTCGTTGCAGGTGAGGGGTGGTACGGGTATTTTCTCCGGCCGACCGCTGTACGCCTGGATTGGTTCTAACATCAACTTGAACGGGGTAAGTTACTTCGATGTACAACAAAGCACCTCGGGTGGTCTTACCAATTTGAATGGGCGGCCGAACATCGCATTCAACCCAAGCGTGCCTCAACCTGCTTTACCACCCAGCAGCTCCCGGTCAGAAATCAACGTGATCGCTCCGGATTTCCGGTTCCCCCGCGTTTATCGATCAAACCTGGCAATAGACTATCAATTGCCGTACGGCATCGTGGCTACGGTAGAGGGTTTGTACAGTAAAGACGTAAATGCCGTGTTCTTCCGGAATCTCAACTTTATTGAACCTACCCAAACGGTGCCGGGCGATGGCCGCATTGCTTATACCTCCGGTAACAAGCCCGGCGTAACACCCGCAGTGCCTAACCGGAACGTTGACGATCGTTTCACGGATGTAGTGTTGATGGAAAACACCGACAAGGGATATCAATATTCCATCACTGCCCAATTGCAGAAAAGCTTTTCGCAGGGTGTTTTTGCCAGTCTGGCCTACAATTACGGACGTTCCGAAGATTTGACCAGCGGAACCAGTTCACAACCTACCAGTGCTTTCAACAACAACCAAGTAGTGGGAAATCCGAATAATCCAGTGCTGGCTACTTCCAACTACGAGCAGCGTCATCGCTTGATTGCCAACGCTTCCTACCGTTTGGAATATTTGGAATCAATGGCAACTACCGTATCCTTCTTCTACCAGGCTTACTCCGGCGCTCCGTTTTCCTACACCTATTCGGGCGATCTGAACAACGACGGCCTCAGCAATGACTTGATGCGGATTCCTAATAACCGTGGAGACATTGTTTTGGTACGTACTTCGGGAACCACCCGGACTCCCGCGCCGGAAAGTGATTACGATGACCTGGAAGCTTTCATTCAGGAAGAACCTTATTTGAGGTCAAACCGAGGTAGATTCGCGGAAAGAAACGCCGCTACTACCCCCTGGACGTACAAGCTGGACGCGAGGGTGCTGCAGGAATTTTTCGTAAAGGTCGGTGGAAAGCGAAATACCATTCAGCTTAGCCTTGACATTATTAACCTTGGCAATCTGTTGAATAAGAACTGGGGAATTGTGAAACAAATCAACCGCTCTGGTCTCTTAACTTTTATTGATAACAACGGTTCGGATGGCGTGGCAGGCAACGCGGATGATCAACCCCGTTTTACTTATCCGCAATTTAACAACCAACCGTTGAGGACCCCGTTCTCCGATAACGTTGGTCTTACCTCCCGCTGGCAAATGCAGTTCGGTGTACGATACATCTTTAATTGACCGTCAATTTACCTTGCCTTGCAAAACCCCGTCCTGAACAGGATGGGGTTTTGTTTGTTTTTCTGGTAGTGCTACAGAGATAAGGCTATTTGCTGATTATATCGATAGAGGAAGTGTTTGATGGCTCCCCAATGGTTGTTGAACTTCTCGGAGAAAAACAACGTCTTGCGCACCAATCGGGAATGGCGTTGCTGGAAGGTACACTTGAAGCCGGTCCGCCGATTACGGGACGGCAACGGCCGACTATCGCCGTCCGGAGCCGCCTTCGCGGTCGGTCGGCAATGGGCGGCTCTCGCCGCGTTCCTTCGGAAGGTCGGACGTCGTGCCCGTACCCTCCGAAGGATCGCCGCGAACAGCGGCCTTGGACCGATGCCGCCGCCCTTCGTTTACGAACGCTGCGAAAGCAGCCAGGCGCCCATGCGACTCAACGACTATTCGCATTTGACTTGTGCGTTTATTAAAGCATTTCTTTAACTCCGGCAAATCGGCTCCAGTAGGTAACTTATCGTGTGCTTTCCTCTTGATGGGTATCAACACGTTTGATGTCGAATGGTCTTTTTCAAAACCTTCCGAAGGAACGCTGCGTAGCAGCCCAGTGCGCAACAACGCCGCGCGCCTTCGTTTACGAACGCAGCCCGGCGGCCCATAGATAACCTAAATCTAACGGCAAGTTCTTCTCTTTAAGCTAAGGTTGAGATGGATCAAACTCCTTCTTAAACAACCCATAATCGCAATGACGGCCAAAAGCCGTTCTTCCTAAGCACGTAAAGCCAAATAACTGCTGCCTCACCCTACCCAACCGTTCCGCCGCATAAGGGAACGGTGAGGCTTAAAAACTTCGATTTATTATGCCCAATCGCGTAGTGGCTACTGGCTATTTCCATTGGAAAAATAGTTTTAACTTGCCCGCCATTGAAAGCCACCTGAACCGGCTTAGAAGCCCGGCTTACGTCAAAATGAAATTCCAATTGCGCAACGGAGAATCGTTAAACGGTTGAATAAAAGAACTTTGTTCGCTGACTACTGACCATTGGTACTAAACCCTCAAACCGCCTACACCGAATGAAATTACCGGAACACCTCCAATACACCAAAGACCACGAGTGGATTCGGATCGAAGGGGACGTGGCCTACGTGGGCATCACGGACTTTGCCCAGAAGGAACTGGGTGACATCGTTTACGTCGAGATCGACACCGTGGGAAAGGAAATCGCCCAGAACGAGATATTCGGCACCGTCGAAGCCGTGAAGACCGTCTCGGATCTGTTCATCCCCATTTCGGGCAAGGTGCTGGAAGTGAACAAGCAACTGGACGCCGAACCCGAACTGGTCAACACCGATCCCTACGGCAAGGGCTGGATGATCAAGATGAGCGTGAAAGATTCGGCTGAATTGGCGACCCTGCTCGATGTCGGCACGTACGCCGGCCTGGTGGGTGCCTGAACCGTCCGCCGGAGTGCGACTGTGAAGCCCCGGAAGATCGGGGCTTTTTTACGGGCAACGAACTAGTCAGCCGTCAAGTCGGCTTCCGCCCGTGGCCCCTCCCTGACGGGGCTTTTCGCGTAATCGCCGCCATTCGGAACAAACTGTTTTCTTCCCCAACCCATGAAACCCGCATTCTTCTTCGGCCTGTGCCTGTTACTGGCTGGCTTACCTTCTCCCTTTCCGTCCCAGCTGTTGCCCACCCGGCTCGAAATAACGGTGCGGAACGAGCTGGGCAACCTGGAAGCCGGTGCGTCGGTGCAGTTGTTTAAAACCCAGCAGGATTACGACAAGGGCGAAAACCCCGTGACGGAGGTCAAAAAAACCGATGCCAAGGGCAGAACCGTTTTCAGTGACCTGGAGGCCATCGAATACTACGTGCAGGCGGAGAAAGGCGACCTCGACAACCAGGACGCCGGCGTCAAAACGATCAAACTCGTCACCAAGCGAACCAACAAAGTCACCATCATCATTTCGTGAATTACGAATTCGTGGTTTATCCTTGCCCATGCGCATCCTCATTCGTTCGGCCGAAATTGTTGACCCGGCTTCCCCTTTCCACGGACAGCGAAAAGATATTTTGGTGGAGGACGGCGTGATCCGGCGAGTGGGCGAGGGGGCCGAAACCGGGGTCGACTACCGGCTGGAAGGGGCAGGGCGGTACGTGTCGACGGGTTGGGTAGACATGCGCGTATCGGCCAAAGACCCCGGCCAGGAACAAAAGGAGGACTTGTCGTCGGTGGTCCGGGCGGCGGCGGCGGGCGGCTTCACCGAAATCGCCGTGCTCCCCAACACGCAACCGGTTGTGCAAACCAAGGAAGCCATCGCCTATCAGAAGCGGGCTGGTGAAAGAGGCCCCGTGCGCATTCACCCCATTGCGGCCGTTACGCTCAACCACGCGG
Organism: Cytophagales bacterium; assembly: GCA_014379925.1. GTDB lineage: Bacteria > Bacteroidota > Bacteroidia > Cytophagales > ES-bin-26 > ES-bin-26. The sequence goes on from JACMKY010000458.1 coordinate 3,766, forward strand.
GCAAGGAACTCACGGAGATGATCGATCTGCACCGGGCGGGTGCCGTGGCCTTTTCGGACGGCACGGTTCCCCTCTGGCACGCCGACGTCTTCGTGAAAACGCTCCAGTACCTGCAACCCCTCGGGGGGTTGCTCATCAACCGCCCGGAAGACCCGATGCTGACCCGTTACGGCACGATGAACGAAGGGTTGACCAGCACGATGCTGGGCTTGAAAGGAATGCCCAAGCTGGCCGAGGAACTGATGCTGATGCGCGACCTGGCGTTGTTGGAATACGTGACCGAGCCGGACGGCCGGACCCTTCCGAAGGAACGCTGCGAAGCAGCTCGGGATGGCCGGACCCCGGATGGCCCGGGAAACGTGGTCCTGCACTTCTCGCTGATTTCGACGGCGCGCTCAGTTGCCCTGATCCGCGAGGCCAAGCGCAACGGCTGGCCGGTCAGTTGCGACGTGGCCGCCCACCAGATTGCCTTCCACGACTCGGCCCTGGTTGATTTCGATACGAACCTGAAAGTGAACCCGCCCTTCCGGAGTCCCGAAGACGTGGCGGCGTTGTGGGAGGGACTGGCCGACGGCACCATCGACGCCATCGTGTCGGACCACAATCCGCAGGACGAAGAAAGCAAGAAACTCGAATTTGACCTGGCGGAGTTTGGCGTGATTGGTTTGGAAACGGCCTTCGCCGTGGTCAATACCCACAATCCCGGTTTGCCCCTGTTCCGGCTGGTGGAAAAGCTGACCACGCAACCCCGCCGGATTCTGCGCCTGCCGCCGCCCCGGATCGAAGAGGGCCAGCCCGCCAACCTGACCTTTTTCGATGCCCACGTTGAATGGACGTTCACGGAAGCCGATATCCGTTCCAAATCCGGCAACAGCCCCTTCATCGGTCACCGGTTCAAAGGCCGGCCACTTGCTACCATGATCAATGGTCAATTATCAATAATCGTTGATCAATAAATCACTTGCTGCGTACGGTGGACCATTGATAACTCACCATTGATCATCGATCATTGAAATGAAGAACGCGATCCTCAAGGTTTCTTTTTCTTTCGGTTTGGGCTGCGGGGTGATTGCCTTTCTGTTTTTTCTTTTTTTGAATTCCCAGGGAATGAACGCGCTGGGGAGTGCCCGCAACCCCGATTTTCTCAGTGCCCTGCTGTTCATGGTGGGCGCGGTCTGGTACTTCCGGCGGATGGTCCGGGGTGGGCTGCTGCACTTCTGGGAAGGGCTTTCCGTCGGCTTCCTCACGGTTCTGATCGGCGCGCTGGTGTCGGCCTCGCTGGTAAACCTGTTCATCACGCGGGTAGATACCGGGGTGTTGCCCCGCCACTTGGGCGAACTGGCACAAATGCGGATCGAACGAAAGGAACACTACCTGACACTGGAGAAGAGTGAAGCTAATTTTGAACGGTTACAGGCTCAGATTCGGCAAACCACCCCGTCGGCCATGTTCTGGGATGAGGTGTTGAAGAAAGTGTTGCTCATTGGCCTGGCCCCGGTGCTGATCGCCTCCATCGTATTTCGCCGGCAGCCCTACAGCGTGTTTAATCCCGGCGGCCCACCCGAAAAAAAACCCGGTTGATTGGACAATCTGCCAAAATAAATTACTTTAGTGCCTCACCCTCTAACCGGATCACCCGATGGAAACGACTACCAAACCTTCTACCGCGGGCATTGCGCTTAAATACGGAGCCATCGCCGCCCTCGTGTCCATTATTTACGGTACAATCATGCAGATTGCCGGATTGGCCACCGATCCAGCCATGACCGTGGTGAGTTTTGTGGTTTCGGTGGGTATTTTCACGGCGGCGATTGTGTACGCGATGAAGGATTTCAAGAGCCAGTCGGGTGGCTACATGAGCTACGGCGAGGGCTTGGGCCTGGGGTCCCTGCTGTCGGCAGTGGCGGGTTTGATCTCAAGCGCTTTTTCAGCCATCTACATCGGCTTCATCGACGATTCTTCCATGAAGAAGAGCATGGCGATGCAACGGCAAGCTATGGAGCAGCAAGGCCAGGACGATGCCCAAATCGATCAGGCGATGGCAATGGCCGAGCGATTTACCGGTCCCGGATTCATCTTCTTCTTCGGTTTTCTAGCCAGCCTGTTCCTGGGCTTCATCCTCTCCCTCATCATTGCCGCCGTGATGAAAAAGGACCGGATGGAGTTGGAAATGGACCGCTGATTGACCGCTGATTACGCTGATTAGATGATCCAGGCGTAGATGTTTCATGTTAAGGAGGTCACCGGACTACTGGTTAGATGATTAATAATGGACTGCTGATTCAGTTCAATTATTAATGAGAAAAAGAAATGAGGAAAAATGAACACGAGACAAGATCAAAATCATTCTTTGTCAACGGAATCAACCCAATCAGCGGTCTATCATTCAATCAGCGTAATCAGCGGTCAATTAGCGGTCAATCAGCAGTCCACGAACGCGATTCCGTGCTCCGCCAATTCCGCCAGCACCGGCTCGTAGATTTCCGGGTACACCGGAATGACTACGCCCCGTTGCGGCAGATGGCCTTGCAGCAGCAACTTGGTGGCAATGCCCAGGGGTAAACCCACGGTTTTGGCCATGGCCGTCCGGGCCGACTCGCCTTCCACGGCCAGGGAGGAAGTCAGGAAATGGGTTTGGCCACCGCGTTCGTAAGTGAACTGGTGCTGCATGACGATCAGGTCCCGGTCTTCGGGTTGGAGCTGCCACTTCGGTTCCAGTACCCGTTGCAGCACCTGCGCGGGTGTGGCGCGCGTCAATCCAACCGGCGTATCTTTCTCCAGCCCCAGCCAAGCCACTTTCTCCAGGGCCGGGTCCTCCTTTCGAAGCCCCGTTCGCGCGGCTAGCTTCTCCACCAACGAACCCTTTCCCGGCAAAAAACGGGCCGTGAACTCCCCCAGGGTTTCGTGTTCCCCCATCTCCACCACGGTTGCGTCGTCGGTGAGGCCCAGTTGCACCAGCACGTTCCAGGCGGCGCAGTAGCCCGGTCGTCGGAGCGTACCGCGCAGCATCGTTCGCACGTCGGGCAGGCCGTAAACGCCGCGGTATTCCAGCGAGTCGCGGTTCGGATACGCCTCGAAGGTGCCGTAGCCCGCAATCTGAACGGGTTCCGTACGGCCGAACAGGTCCGCGTAAGCGACTTCCCGCAACTGCCCCGCTTCCAGAAAGGTCGCCGTGCCCTGGCCGGCCAGCACCACGTTGCGCGGGTTCCAGGTGAACTTATATCCCCACGGATTCGCGTCCGAACCGGGCGCCATCAGCCCGCCGCAGAACGACTTGAACGCGGTGATCCGTCCCCCGCCGTTCCGGATCTGGTGGATACTCCGCATGGCCGACAGGTGATCGATGCCGGGATCGAGGCCCATTTCGTTGAGAAAAAGCAACCCTTTCGCCTTCGCCGCCGCGTCGAGGGCCCGCATTTGGGGCGACACGTACGAAGCCGTGAGCAGGTGTTTGCCGTGGGTCAGGCAATCGGTGGCCAGGAGCGGATGCAGCGGGGGCGGCAGCAGCGAAACCACCACGTCGGCGGCCCGAACGGCCGCTTGCCGCTGCGGTTCGTCTTGCACGTCCAGGGCCATCGCCCGCGCGGCCGGGTACGGTCGGGTCTTTTCCTGCGCCAGCAGGAGGGAAGCATCGGCCACCGTTAACGTCCAGCCGTGCTGGGGAGCCTGGGAACCGAGGTAATCGATCAGGACGGTGGCCGAGCGACCGGCTCCGATCACGAGAAGGTGATTCACGGGGGAGGGAGTTTGGGTAAAATTCCGGCAAAGGTCGCAAAGAAGACCCAAAGAACGCCAAGCGAAGGGCGCTTCACGAATCATAACCCCCAGGCAATGCGTTCATCCCGTTGATTTCCCGCTGGTTTTGCGTTACCTTCGCAGCCCTTTTACCGGGTAGGCGAGGGTGGTAACCGGAAACGAAAAGGACGGGGCAATGAAACTACTGGATCTGAAAGTGTGCCTGGAAGTATACCCGGACGCGGCGGAGCTGCCCGGGGCTGACCGTACGTTGCTGCGGGAGGCCGAAACGGCTACCCAACTGGCCTACGCCCCCTATTCGCACTTCCGGGTGGGAGCGGCCCTTCAACTCGCCGATGGAACGGTGGTCCGGGGCAGCAACCAGGAAAACGCGGCGTATCCTTCCGGTTTGTGCGCCGAACGCACGGCCCTTTTCTGGACGGGAGCCAATCACCCCGGTCAACCGATCCTCCGTCTGGCCATCGCCGCCTGCTCGGCACACCAGCCCGGCCATTTTCTTGCCGCCGCGCCCTGCGGAGCCTGTCGGCAAGCCCTGCTCGAATACGAAAACCGCCAGGGTCAGCCCATCCGCGTGATCGTGCGGGGGGTAGGCCAGCACGCGCTGGTGTCGCCTTCCATCGCCAACCTGTTGCCCCTGCAATTCAACCTACCGGCAAGCAAATGATCGGTGATTGGTCAAGTAATACGGCGTTGTTCTCGTCAGGGATTGCGAACGTGATTCGGTTGCGTAGTTTCAGTCAATAAGGAATAAAATCCACCAAGGATATGACGTAAGTATCTGATATATAAGTGTTTGTGAATACGTTAATATATAATAATGAATAAATTTTTAAATTAACAAATCTTTTTATTCTGGGTTGCGTAGGTACGGGCAGAGTTGAGTTTAACCCTGTTTCAACCCATCACAAAACCATGAAAAAGTCAATACTAACGCTGTTTTCAGCGTGCGTGATCAGTATTTCCTTTGCCCAGGGCAAAATGGACAAAACCGTCCAAGTGGGCGGCGCTGCGATGTATCCTTCTAAAAACATCATCGAGAACGCCCTCAATTCCAAAGACCACACCACGTTGGTGGCGGCCGTCAAAGCCGCTGGTCTGGTGGAGACCCTGCAAGGTGCCGGTCCTTTTACCGTTTTCGCGCCGACCAACGCGGCCTTCAACAAGCTTCCCGCCGGAACGGTTGATGACTTGGTAAAGCCGGAAAACAAAGCCACCCTGACCAAGATTCTAACCTACCATGTAGTCGCGGGTAAGCTGGATTCGAAGCAATTGGCCAAGCAAATCAAAGCCGGCGGTGGTACGGCCACGTTGAAAACCGTGGAAGGAGAAACCTTGAAAGCCTCGATGAAAGGCAGCAAACTGACGCTAACCGACGAAAAAGGCGGCACCTCCACGGTGACCATCAAAGACGTGTACCAAAGCAACGGTGTCATTCACGTCGTCGATACCGTCGTGATGCCGGGCATGCCAGGGTAATCAGCAGTGAATGCGTAAAGAATAAAAGGACGGCGTGCTTTCTGGCATCGCCGTCCTTTTTTTATTCGTTTCGCATCGCTTATGATGAATGAAATCAGTACGTCGTCGGATGAAATCGGACGGTCGGGTAGGAAATGGAGGGAGCAGTGTTGAGCAGTGGTGCGTTTGCGGCGGGGCACCCGCGGACCGGGGCGGAACCGACCCTGCCGGGCCGCCTGAACAAGCAGTTAAAAGCAAGGAAACCCGGTAAGTGCTTCACCCAACGACGCGTTCGCTTCCGGAGCAACGGCCGTTGCACCCAGCTAAAATACGTCAAAAAATTATTACGTTTTTTCTTGTGATTATGAAAGATGATCCCCTTAACTTTGACCCATTGAAATAGAAGCATACTTTAGAGACGACCTCATTCCATCTCCAATCGCCTTGAATCCGCGCGGCTCGCGCACCCCCTGAAAAGCCCCTTACCCACCGCCTTCCGCAAGTGGTGACTGCCGGACTTCCTTGGATTCATCAACCCCACTATGCTTTTCTTTCCAATGCAAAAGATGCCGATTCTGTTGGGGTTGCTGCTGGTGATACCCCTGGGCGCTTTTCAATCCCTCGATCAATCGGTCCCCCCGACCCCCCGCCCGCGGAGGAACTTCGATCCCAACCTGCTGACCGGTAAGACCTGGAAGGTAGCCCAACTCTACCTCGACCGCGTTCGGGTGCTGGACCCGGCCGTTTACGCCCTGCGCTTTACCTTCGCCAGCAACGGCACCCTCATTACCACCGACGGGGTGGCCAGCGAGGTCAAGTCGTGGCAGTCCAATACTGGGCAAGACCAGATCCTGATCGGCAACCCCGGCACCGGGGCCACGGAAGCCACGTATCAAGTCGTTTTGCTGGAAGCGCGCCGGCTCACCTACCGGGTTTACCAGATCGACGGCAACAGCGGGCAATCCATGCTGCTGGAGTTTTGGTTGGTTCCGAATTGACGCAGCAGTACTGAAAAAAGGCGGCGAAACCAAAAACAAACGGTCAACCGCCCGGGTTTTCCGTTGCACAACCCGTCGGGCCGTTCCCCCCGCCGAAAATCCCTTCTAAATCCCCGCAGTCGTGAAAATTTTGTGGAAGAAAATCAAGCGGAGCCTGACCGGCGGCGCTTGTCTGATGACTATTTCCTTCGTTCTGTCGTTGACCGCCTGCGCGGACCGTACCAATCGGGCGGAAGACGGACAAGGAGCGGGCACGCAGGGCGACCAGGGCACCCACCCCGCCCAGGGACCCTACACCGGGGCCGGCCAGGGCACGGCGGGGGGAGCCGATACCCTCGGGGACAACCCGCCCTCGGGTAACGTTGACGTCAACCCGACCACCGATCCCGGCAACCGGGCGCAGCAAGCCGATACCCTCGATGCCTACCGGGCAACCGGCCCCGACAGTGCAAACGCCGTCAACAAAGCCAACAAGCGCCAGCGGACCCGGGAGGCCCGACAAGGCTCCGATTCAACCGGGCGCAAACAGTAAGAACGCACCGTTCGGTTGGAGAGTGCTCTTCTGGCGAGCCCGGCACTGGAATACGGCGGAAGCAGCGAGCGAAGGGTTGCGAAACTCCGCCGGAGCGGGTATCTTCCGAGAAAAAAACCGCCGCCATGCGCCGTCCCGACGAACCCTGCTCCCATTTAACGAGCCTGAAAATCATTCATTCCGACCACTACCAGTGCGACCAGTGCGTGGCCCTGGGCGACCACTGGCTGCACCTGCGCGTCTGCCAGACCTGCGGAGAAGTGAACTGCTGCGACAGTTCCAAAAATAAGCACGCCACCCGTCATTTCCACGAAAGCAGCCACCCCGCGGTCATCTCCGCCGAACCGGGCGAACGCTGGGCTTGGTGCTACCAGGACGAATCGTTCAAGGAGTATTGACCCGACAACTGGCAACCAACCAACGCGACATCGCTCCAGTAAACCCCGGTGATGGGGTGGCTACACCCACCCGAACCGCTCCATCAGCCGCTCTTTCTGCTGGCGGGCAACGGGAATACTCACGCCGTTGGTCAGCAGCAGGTAGGTCCCCTCGCCTTTGACCAATTTCTGAATGTGGTCCAGATTGACCATGTACTGCCGGTGCACCCGCACGAAGTCCCGTAATTCGAGTACTTCCTGCACGTCGCCGAGGGTTTTGGACACCACATACACCTCGTCGTTTTCGAGGTGGAACCGGGTATAGTTGCTATCCGCTTTGCAGTAGACAATTTTTTTTGTGTCGACAAACACCATTCCGCTGGCGTGGGGCAGGGCAATGCGTCCGTGGCTGACTTGTCCTTTCACACCCGATCCGGCGGGATAATACTGTCGCATCAGTTCCAACTGCTGCGGGTTGATGCGGGCCGTGTTTTCGGCCCGGCGAACGGCCGCGATCAGATCAACGGTGTCGATCGGTTTGAGCAGGTAATCCAGCGCGCTGAACCGAAAGGCCCGCACGGCGTATTGGTCGTAGGCCGTCACGAAGACGAGGTGGAAGTTGATTTCACCCACGCGCTCCAGCAATTGAAAGCCGTTCATGACGGGCATCTCGATGTCGAGAAACACCAGTGCCGGCCGCCGCGTCTGGATGGCCCGCAGCCCTTCCGTACTGTCCGTAAACTGCCCGGCCAGTTCGATCTGCGGGCAGTGCCGGTTGAGTTGCAACGCCAGGAGTCGGACGTTGTCGGGTTCGTCGTCAATGAGGAGCGCTTTCATACGGGGATTTTCAAAACGACTTCCGTGCCGGCGGGTTGGCCATCGGGAGCCACCAGGTCGTGAATTGTCACCCGCGCGTGCGTGTCGTAGAGGTGATTGATCATCCGGATGCGGTCGGCCGTGACTTGCATCCCGAACGACTTATGGGTATCGGCGGACTTGCTTTTCAACGCGGCTGCCCGCGCCCGGCCAATGCCGTCGTCGGTGATGGTGATGCAAAGCCCGTCCTCTTCCGGTTGTCGCACGACCACCGTTACGGTGCCGCCTTCGGGCTTGTGCATCAGCCCGTGCCAGATCGCGTTTTCGACGAAAGGTTGCAGCAGCAAAGGTGGGATGCGGAGGTACTGCTGGTCAATGCCGGGCGATGCGTCGATCTCAAACCGGACTTTTTGCTTAAACCGCATGGCTTCCAGCTCAATGTAAAGCCGGAGCGCTTCGAGTTCGTTGCGCAGCGGGACCAAGTCCGAGCGGGAGTTGTCGAGCACCAGCCGAATCAGCCGGGCGAACTTGGTGAGGTATTCCGATGCCCGGTCGGCGTCGTTCTGAAGCGTGTAGAGCTTAATGGAATTGAGGCAGTTGAAGATGAAATGCGGGTTCATCTGCGCCCGCAGCGCCGTCATTTCCGTGTCGGCGAGTTTCTGTTCAAATTCGGATTCGAGTTGTTGAATCCGCTGCGCTTCGAGGAGTTGGCTCTGTTCCTGAACTTCCCGGGTGCGTTGCGCCAGTTGCTGCTCCAGTTCGACGGTATGGGTCCGTTGCAGACGCTGGTTTTCCTCCAATTGGTCGATGAGTTGCTGCTGGACGTGGAGTTTTTCTACCTTATTCAAATAGCTACGTCGTCCTAAGGCCAGCGAAAAACACAGAATTTCGAGTAATTGACTTACGACTAAGTAAAACAGCGGCATTCGATTTAACTGATCAGTCGTTTCGGGGCCGATGTAATTCAGGAAAGTCGCCGTGATAGCCCCGCTCACCAATAGTATTGAGCCTGCCAGCGCATATCGCTTAAGCGGATGCCTGTTACGCAGCATGCTGACCATGAGGAATAGAAGGCCGACGTAGTTAAGAAAGTTAATGGCTATATAGACGTAAGTAGAATTCCAGATGAACAACTCGGCCAGTAAAACCAGCACGGATAAGGCAGCGAATCTGACAAAGTAACGCGTCCAGCGTTCTAAACGGGGATGTTGTTGAGACACTTCAAGAAGATAGCCTATAAAACGGACGTATGACACCATCATGCCATAACCCAGTAGCAGCATATAAGCAAAGAAAACAGGCAGATCGGGTGGCCCTGAAACACCATTGAACCATACACTGGTTGACTGCCACAGCCAGATTGCGGTTGTCATTAGATATAGCGCGTACCAGCCATACGGTGCGTTACGATTGAGCAGATACTGCGCGAACGTAAACAGACTCATAAACAGCACAGCCCCCAATGCAGCACTAAAAAAAATCAAAACTGGCATCGTAGCCTGGGTGCGTTTAGGCATCTGTATCCGTTGTCGTTTTGGATGATTTGGTTGGCTCTGACTGACGCGGAATGGAGACGTTCCCGCTCGAATCTGACGCTGCGGTTGGTACGTTCCGGACGGATTCAAAAATACCCACGTGTAGGGTTGCAAATCAACTGGCCCGAAAGGAGTCAAGTCTGACGGCACAATGCGCAACGTTGGGCCGGTGTGTTGGCCCGCTGGCGTGAGCGTTGCTTGTCCCCACGCCAGCAGGCCAATCAGCCACCACCCAAAAAACAGACCCCAGCGCATGCGTTCGGTATTTTTTGAAAGGTAATCACAATAAGCGGGTTTGTGCTCCGGCCGCCGGGTGAGTGGTCCATCTTTTGAGCAAAGGGTATCCTTTGCTGAGGGAAGCGCGCGAACGGTGGGGTTGCTGGCCGTTTGGTCATTGGCTCATAAAACGCCACTGTTCACGCAGTAAACCGGTGCGCTCACCGGTGGGCATTTTCGGGTGGTATGGGCATTGGCTAGGTTTGTTGACATCAATGCTTCAAAACCAACCCGCCCATGAAACGTTTTCCTTTATTGTTTTCTCAGCAATACTTGCTTTCCGGCACTGATCCCAGGCGATGGCAGCCCAGAGAGCTTCGCACGGGGCGGCGAGCCCCGTCCAGCATCATTACGGCTGCGCGCCGTTGACGATCAAGGCACCCACTGCCATTGCGTTGCCCCCGCCGCGTCGCGGGATGCCTTGCCAAACGTCCCCGCCCGTAGTACGGGTTAGGCAAGAAGAATACCACCCTGTTTACTATTCATAAAAGATGTTACTAAGGACAAACAATCCAGCGTGCATTCACTACTGTTCAAATGATTGCCCTACTTAGCCTTTAGAAGCCACCATGAAATCACCGCTTCAGAAGTTTTCGTCAAGCAAATGGCAGCGTTGCCTTGCGCTTGCCGCCCGGTTGTTCCTCTTGCTGACCGCAAGTCCTGCGCAGGCCGAGCCTCCACACGCCCAGCTTCGTCCCTTCGCGCCGGGCGGCATCGCCATCGATTGGGAGCATCCGAACGATGGCGCAGCATCCGTTACGGTTGAACGCCAGGATCCAGCTTTCACTTGGGTCTTCACGGCGCTGGTCAACAGCTTCAACGACTTAGGCCTTCAGCCGAGTCGCGTGTACCGGTATCGCGTGTGCGCCAACTACGCCCAGGCAACCGACTGCACCCCGTGGCTCGCCGCCCAGACGCTCGCCACCCCGCCGCCACCCGCACCGCCTACCGTGCCCAGCTTCACTACTACTTCCAGCACGTCCAACAGCATTACCGTCAACTGGACGTCTTCCCCTTCTTACAGCTTTCACCAAGTGCGGTGGGCGGAGAACGGCCACGGCGACGGCCAGAACCGGGTCAACGGAAGGTCTTTCACCGTAGACGGACTGCGTCCCGGCACGTACCATTTCATTGTCCAAGGTTGCAACCGGACGCTGTTGGGCTCGAGCTGCAGCCGCTTCTCCACACCGATCGAGGTTACTACGCGGGTTCCCGTCCCACCCAGTCTTCCCCCGCCAGCGGCCGCCAAGGGCGTCATTTACGGTGTCACCCTCAACGACGACCTGATGTGGTACCGCCACGACGGACGGAACGACGGCAGCTTCCGGTGGGCGTTCAGCGAGGGCAAGAAAGTTGGCAACGGATGGAACTTCAAGCAGGTGTTCTCCGGCGGCGACGGCGTCATCTACGCGATCCTGGCCAACGGCGACCTGATGTGGTACCGCCACGACGGACGAAACGACGGCAGTATCCGGTGGGCGTTCAACGAAGGTAAGAAGATCGGCAACGGATGGAACTTCAAGCAGATGTTCTCCGGCGGCGATGGCGTCATCTACGCGATCACAGCCAACAACGATCTGATGTGGTACCGCCACGAGGGGCGAAACGACGGCAGTGTCCGGTGGGCGTTCAACGAAGGTAAGAAGATCGGCAACGGA
>JACMKY010000459.1 GCA_014379925.1 Cytophagales bacterium
CTGCCTACTGCCTACTGCCTACTGCCTACTGCCTACTGACTGTTAATAAACGAGCGAAAGGTACGGCTTCCCCGCGCAGGTTGTATCCGGGATATCAGGAAAATACGAACCCGATGGACAACTTTCGGGCTATCCGTCAAGTATACGGACAGACGAACGACGGGCATCCGCCGTTCATCTCACTCCTTTTTCTCTATTGCTACTATGGAAAATACGGCTCAACCGCTTGATTCCGTTTCGGAATCCCTGAAAAAGATCACGTACGGGTACTACATCCTGACCACCCGCAAAGATTCCCTGGAATTGACTACCCGGGCCGAAGACTACGTCGCCGCGGGCACCGTGTGTTGGGTGAGCCAAGTCTCCTTCGAGCCCAAGATGGTGATGGTGGCGGTGGAAAAGGACAGTGACCTCAACGAAACCATCCAGAAAAGCCAGGTTTTTGCGCTCAACGTGCTGGGTCAGAAAAACCAGCCGCTGATCGAGCGGTTCAGCCGCAAGACCGACGTGCAGGACGAGGCGCACCAACTGAACGGCTACCGCTTCGAAGACGGCGAAACCGGCGCCCCGCTGCTCACCGACACCGTGGCCAGCCTGGAATGCCGACTGGTCGATGCCATCACGCTCAAGGGTGATCACATGATCTTCATCGGAGAGGTGGTTAACGCCGTGGTACGCGACGCGGAGGAACCCTTGCTAACCGACCAGGAAGCGGGATACAAGTACGGAGGGTAGGAGTTATCCCGCATCCGGAGGTACCGAAATCTGCCGGCCAGGCACAACCGCGGGCAAGTTCCGGCATCGCGCGGGCGTATCCCATGAAAAAGGTACTTTATTCGGCTTGGGCAGGCGTCCTAGTGCTTGCCACGGCTCACTCCGCCCAGAGCCAATCCAGGGAGCAGCAACTAACGACCATCGCGCAACTGGTAAAAGAAGAGGGCGAGGTATTCGTGGCCATAGACCAATTCAACGTCCGGTTGAACCGAACTTGCACGTTGGAAGATTATTTCAGCAACCAGATCACGTTCGGGCGCGACTCGGCCACCATCCGATTCCTGAACCATACGGAATCGGCCTGCGAAACTACCCAACTCCACAGCGAAGCCGATTTCCGTTTCAGCCTCCAAGACGTAGACCCGGTCCGGCTCGTGCTGGTAAAAAAGAAATATGACCTGGGCAAGCGCAAACTATCGGACGGTCAGGACAGCTGGTTTGAAATCCACTTTTTTACGCGTCAAAACCGGGCGCTGATCAGCCGGAAGGACGTGGCCAGTGGAGAAAAGGAATTGTCCAACACGGTGCGGCTGCTGTTCAAGAGCGGGGACGGGGCCCGGAAAACCCTGAGCGCGTTGCGGGAGGTGCTGGGAGTGGCGACAACAAATTAGGCAGTCAACTACCGGGTAAGAAGTCGCCGGGCGGAAACCAAAAACAGACCCCCTCGGATGGGTCCGGTAGCCGAAAGAGCAATCGGCCCTTCCGGACCGGTTGCTCTTTTTCTGGGAAAGGACAATTCATTAGAAATCAAAACCGACGGAGGCTTTCACCACCCGGTTGTAGGTATCGAAGTTGCCGCGTTGGTCGAGGGTATTCAAGCCGAAGTCGTACCCAACCCCGAGGTTGAGGCCATTGCTGAAACGGTAACCGAGACCTCCTACCAACGCCACGTCCACCCGGCGGAAATTATCCGTGACGTCGAAGTTTTGGTTAAGGACGGAAAAGCCCAGCAACGAAGCCCGGGTATCCACGCGGTTGCTGAGCAGGAAGGAAACCTGCGGCCCGGCGAAGAAGTGAAAGCCTTCGGCGGAACTGCCGCCCGCGTAGTACTTCGCCAGAACCGGCACGTCGAGGTAGGAGGCCTGGTTGGTCACGGTGGCTTGGGCGTTCAGCAGTTGAAAACTTTCGCTGGTAAAGCGGCCGCGCAAAACCGTGCCTTTCTGCGAATAATACACGCCCGGCTCCAGGGTAAACTGCGAACCCAGCGGAACGACGGCGTACGCACCCGCGTGGAATCCCGGCCGTACCTTTTTGCCGGCGTAACCGTTGGAAAGATCGAGTAAGCCGGAGGCACTTTCGGAAGCGTCGCCCTGCCAGTCGGCAACGTTCAGCCCGGCCTTGATGCCGAAACGCACCGGCTGGGTGATTGCCCTGGGGCGAAAGTAACGCGAATCGGTGGAAGAATTACTGCCGGACTTCCCTGACTGGGCCATCGCCCCGGCGGTTATCAATGTCAACAGCGTTGCAATCAAACACGAATTCATTTTCATAGCGACAGGATTTACGTGGTGAAACGGAACGTCCGTTCTTTCCTCCTGCTTATAGGAAAATCGTGCCAAACTCAAAAAAGAAAACCCACCCGTTTTTCAAATCGGGTGGGTTAAATGGCCAGCGGGGTTGACTACGAAGCCTTCTTCTTGACTGACTTTACTTCCGCTAAAGTCACCGCCTTGCCCTTGTTGCCCCAGCTGTTGCGGACGTAGTTCAGCACGTCCGTAATCTGTTGGTCGGTAAGGGGCTGGGCGGGCATTACCTGGTTATACTTCTTGCCGTTTACGACAATTTCTCCCTGCAAGCCATTCTTGATGTGCCCCGCCACGCGCTTGCTATCCGCCATCAGGTAATCGGACTTGGCCAGCGGGGGATACACGCCAGCGATACCCAAGCCGGTGGGCTGGTGGCACATAGCGCAATACGTGGAGTAGACGGTTTGGCCCGCCTTGACGCTCTTGGCCAACGCCGGATCCTGTTGAGGGGTGGGTGACGTTGCCCGGAAGGAGTACAAGGAACAAGCCAGCACTGAAAGGGTAGCCACTACGCGGAAAGAAGTTTTTGTGATCATTGCGGATAGGAAGTAGAGATGGTTGAATACGCGGACTTACTGGGAACCCGCTCCCGCTAATTTCAGGATTTTTCCGTCGGAATAGGAACAAATGTACAACTCTTTGTCCTTGTCCTCGCCGAAAGAAGAGATGAGCCCGTCGTAGTCGAGGATCAGTTCGTTGGAAACCTGGCCGCTGGGTTGTTTTTTCAGCGCCCATACCTTTCCGCTCAGGTAGTCGCCGTAGACGTAACTGCCCGCCAGCGTCGGCATCTGCTTGCCGCGGTAAACGAAGCCACCGGTTACCGATTGACCGTCGCCGGTGGAATGGAGATACTCAATAACGGGTTGCTTCAGGTTGTCCCGGCTGCACTCCTTGGATTTGAAGCATTCCTTGCCTTCCATGATCTTCCACCCGTAGTTGCCCCCGTTCACAATGGTATCGATCTCTTCGCGCTCGTTCTGCCCCACGTCCCCGGCCCAGAGTTGTCCGTTCTGGGCATCGAAGCTGAACTTCCACACGTTCCGCAGGCCGTAGGCGTAAATTTCCTGGCGATTGCCCTCCTTGTTTCCTTTGAAAGGATTGTCTTTCGGAATTCCGTAATTGAGCTTGCCTTCCTTTTTATCCACGTCGATGCGCATGATCTTGCCCAGCAGCGCCTTCAGGTTCTGGCCGTTGCTGTGCGGATCACCCCCGCTTCCACCGTCGCCCGCTGAGATATACAGATACCCATCCTTGCCGAAGGCAACCTTGCCGCCGTTGTGGTTGTCGAAGGGCTGGGCGTAGGTGAGCAGAATCAGTTGACTGGCCGGATCGGCGCGGTTCGGGTCGGTTTTGCTCACCTGAAAGCGGGCAATCACCGTTTCGAGCGGTTTGCCGCGCGTGTAGTTAACGTAAAAGTAGCCGTTCTGTTTGAAGTTGGGGTGGAAGGCCAGGCCCAGCAGACCGCGCTCGCCCCCGCTGACAACCCCGTTGGTCAGGTCAAGAAATACCTTGGCAGTGGTGGCTCCCTTTTGGGGAAAGGTGTGGATTACGCCCTTTTGCGCAATAACGAAAACGCGGTTGGTGCCGTCGTCGGGGTTAACGAACTCAACCGGCTGGTCGAAGGCAAGGCCCGGGTACGCTTCCCGCAGTTCGTACTTGGCGGGCTTGGGCGGCCTACCTGCCCACAGCAGTCCGGCCAGGACAGGTATGGCGAGGTAAGAGACGGATTTTTTCATGAAAGCGCGTTGAATCGGTTTTACAATGCTATTGAAACGGTAAACACCGGCGAATGTTTCTTGCGTCGTTCGGCATCCAAAGCAAAAGAACAACTATCTTTTGCTGTCAAACTAAATTTTTTTCTACCCGGAGCGGATAACCGAGCGACCGCGTCCGGACGACCCCCTCCGCTGGTGCTACCCACGCCGGCCCTTCTGGCTCCGGTGTTGAACGAATTTCGCGCGAAATGCACTTTTTTCCCGGTTTGTTTGCATTTCACTGGATATGTCTTTAAGTTGAGCCTCTCCATTCATTGACCTAACTACTTATGCAAATTACCCCAAGTTCGAAAGTATACGACGTCTGCGTGGTTGGCTCGGGAGCCGGCGGCGGCATGGCAGCCAAGGTGCTCACCGAAGGCGGCGCCACCGTGGCGATGATCGAGGCCGGCCCGCTGTGGGACGCCTCCAAGAGCATGATGTTCAGTTGGCCGTACGACTCTCCCCGCCGGGGAGCCAACACCGAACGGCCCTTCGGTGAATTCGACGCCGCCTTCGGGGGGTGGGAAATCGAGGGTGAGCCCTACACCAACGCCCCCGGCACCAAGTTCGACTGGTTCCGCTCGCGCATGCTGGGTGGGCGCACCAACCACTGGGGCCGCATCTCCCTCCGCTTCGGTCCCAACGATTTCCGGCGGCGTAGCATCGACGGATTGGGTGACGACTGGCCCATCACCTACGACGAAATCAAGCCCTACTACGACAAGGTGGACCGGCTGGTGGGCGTGTTTGGCAGCAAGGAAGGCATCTACAACGAACCCGACGGCATCTTCATGCCCCCGCCCCGTCCCCGCGCCTACGAGCTGCTGGTGAAGCGGGCCTGCGAACAGCTCAAGATCAAGATCATCCCTTCGCGGTTGTCCATCCTCACCCAGCCCCTCAACGGACGACCGGCCTGTCACTACTGTTCGCAGTGCAACCGGGGCTGCACCACCAACTCCAACTTCTCCTCTTCCACCGTGCTGATTCCCCCGGCCATGGCAACCGGTCGCCTGGAAATCCTGGCTAATTCGATGGCGCGCGAAGTGACCACCGACTCGAACGGCCAGGCCACGGGCGTTTCCTACGTCAGCAAGCTCGACGGCAAGGAATACGCAGTGCGGGCCAAGATCGTGGTGCTGGCGGCCAGTGCCGGCGAAACCGCCCGCCTGATGCTCAATTCCAAATCGGCGCGGCATCCCAACGGGATTGGCAATTCCAGCGACGTGGTGGGCCGGTACATCATGGATTCCACGGGCGCGTCGGCCGCGGGATTGTTCCCCCAGATGATGGACTTGCCGCCGCACAACGAAGATGGCGTGGGCGGCATGCACCTGTACATGCCCTGGTGGCTCGACAACAAGAAACTGGACTTTCCGCGGGGTTACCACATTGAGTTCGGCGGTGGCAAGCGCATGCCGGGTTTCGGGTTCATGGGGGGCCTTCACAACTACAACTACGTGGGCTACAACACCGCGGGCCAGTACGCCTCGCAACAGGCGGGCGATCCCACCCAGAAGCGGGGCGGCGGCGGCTACGGCAAGCAGCTCAAAGACGACTACCGGCGCTACTACGGCGCGACCATTGGCTTTTCGGGACGCGGCGAGGCGGTGGCCCGCAAGGAGAACTACTGCGAGATCGACCCCAACGTGGTGGACAAGTACGGCATTCCGGTGCTGCGCTTCCACTATACCTGGAGTGATTACGAGTTCAAGCAGGCCAAGCACATGCAGGAAACCTTCCGGGAAATTATCCAGCAGATGGGCGGTCAGGCGCTGTCGCCGATGCCGACCAAGGAAAACGGCTACGGCATCGACACGCCGGGACGCATCATCCACGAGGTGGGCGTGGCGCGCATGGGCAACGATCCCAAGTCTTCCGCCGTCAACAAGTACTGCCAGGCCCACGACGTGAAGAACCTCTTCGTGGCCGATGCTGCCTCGTTCGTCTCGCAGGCCGACAAAAACCCGACCTGGACCATCCTGGCCCTCTCCATGCGGACGGCCGAGTACATCATCCAGGAGAAAAAGCGGATGAACATCTGAGTAATCGGTAGGTAGTATTCAATACCCAGCAGTCGGCGGCAGGAGCCTCGCTGGTTGGAGCACCCACGCCGGAATCTCCAACCAGCCGGATTTAAATGGGCCGTGACAGTGGGGGGTACCCGAAATCAAAATCTTGACAACAACGCTTTACCATGGAAAAAATCAATCGTAGAAAACTGCTCCAGTATTTGGGCGTGGGCTCGGTAGGCGCCGGGTTGGTGCTGACGGGTTGCGAGCCGAAGGGAAAAGCCGCTGCGGTCGTGGCAACCGACAGCACCCACCACCACAACCACCAGGCGAACACGGCCGGCCTCAGCGACCGCACCAAAGAGTTGATCGGCAAGAAGTTCTTTGATGACCACGAGGCCCGAACCGTGCGGGTGCTGGGTGACCTCATCTTACCCAAGGACGAGCGTTCGGGCAATGCTTCCGACGCGGGGGTGCCCGAATTCATCAACTTTATGATGCTTGACCAACCCCAGCGGCAAACCAGCATCCGCGGTGGCCTGCGCTGGCTCGATGTTCAATGCATGAAGCGTCATAGCAAGTCTTTCGTCGAATGCAGCGAAGCCGACCAGAAGGCCATGCTCGACGACATTGCCTATCCCAGCCGGGCTAAACCCGAGATGAGCCAGGGCGTGGCCTTCTTCAACAACTTCCGCGACCTGGTATCCACCGGCTTCTGGACCAGCAAGATGGGCATTGAAGACTTGGGCTACATGGGCAACGTGGCCGTGGCCGAATGGAAAGGAGCCCCCCAGGAGATCCTGGACAAGCTGGGCGTGAGCTACGACGCGTAGAAGACGGACGCGATTGGTGACCGAAACCGGCCCGGGCGTAGATGCTCGGGCCGGTTTCGGTATCTACTTAAATTATCCACGGGCAACTGCTTTCTTGCGGGACTTGATGAGGGGCGGTTTCTCCCGGAACTTGAATCGGTAGTAGATGAAATAGTTGAGCCCGAAACCGCTGTTGGTGGCGTACTTGCCGAAGCCGGGCACTTCGTAAGGCGCGAGCCCGCCCGTGCCGCGCGTGCCCATGGCGAACTTGTAACGCCCGGTGAAACCAATGAACAGCTGGCTGACCACTTGAATCTTCGTTCCGAACACGGCTTCTACCCACGCGGCCCGCAACCCGTTGTTGCGTTCATCGAACGAAGTGGTTCCGTACGGGGGCGTGTCCTGGGTGAACGACAGTCGGTCGCTGAAGAAACTTCTCGCGTAGCGAACGCCAAAGAAGATGACGTTGCCGAACGCATCGGCGGGCAATAGGTTCACGTCCGGACCAATCCGGAAGTAGCTGCCCTGGTTTCGGTAGGAAAAATCCGTTCCCGACCGGTTGGTGCGCGCGTACCCGTAGTCGAACGATACGAAATACTGACGCACGTCCGCGTCGGCGCTCAGTTCGAACCGGAGCTGGTTGCGGTCGGCCACGTACGTACCGACGCCGATCAGGTCGGCACCCACCCGCACCGCCGAGGGCAGGTAGGGATTCGGGCGCTGCGCCAGGCCCGGCACGGTGTGCATCCACAGTGCCCACCCGATGACCAGCCTACCGGCGAAGGTACACTTCCACGTCGTTTTCATTGGTATCCGTTGTTTTCCTGACCACGCCGAAGGAAGGAAAGGAGACCGAGGTCAGAACAATCTCCGAGAAGTCTACCCTCGGGGTGCACTTGGCCGCGGCCAGGCCGAACTTCCGCCGGTAACTGACTTGAATGGTATCCACGGTGGCCGCCCGTCGGAAGACGAAGACGGTGAAATTCACCGTCGGGTCGAGGGGCAGCTTCACCACGGCAGACGCCGTGTCGTTTTCGTAAAGCGGAACCGGAAGCCCGTTGGCGGAAATGGACCGGAAAGCCAGAACGGCGTCCACCTTGGTGCTATCCACCTGGCCGGGGGTTGGGCTGGCGCTGAGCTCCCACCGGACGAACCGGACGCTCAATCCGGCCACCGACTCGGCCGAGGGACAGTCGAGGGATTCCTGACAGCCCGCCAGCCAGGCGGCCAGGGCCAGGACGCTCAACAACCGTTTCCGTGAATAATGCACCGGGGGAGAATGATTAGGTGGCTGAAAGAATAAAGTACGGAAGTTGCTCCGTAGCGTCGGATTTGCGGAGGTTCCCGGTTGAGAAACCAAGATCAGGTGCCTACCATTGCGGTAGCCTCCTGTTCCAATGGCACCGCCTACCTTGACGAGGGTCTTTCCTCCGGGATCGCTGGCTGGAAGGTCGTTTTGGGAAGCTGCCTAAACCAGCCTGGTTCGACTGCGCTAGTTCGACTTCGCTCACTATGGCCTCATCCGTTGTCCACTGATTAAATGTCGTATTTTCCCAGTCGGCGGTAGAGGGCGGTGCGGGTGATGCCGAGTTCCTTAGCGGCCTTGGTGATGTTGCCCTGGTGCTTGTCAATCACGCGCTGGATGGTGCTCTTCTCAATTTCGTCGAGCCGCAGGTCCTGTTTTTCCTCGGCCGACCGCAACGGGGTTTCCAAGGGGGAGAAGCTGAAATCCTGGGGTCGCAACACGTCGCCTTCGGCCATAATGACCACCCGTTCCACCGCGTGCTGCAATTC
>JACMKY010000460.1 GCA_014379925.1 Cytophagales bacterium
AACAGCCTTTACACGCAGGCCCTCAACGACACTGAAATCATCATTGTCGAGGGAACCCAACGGCAACAATGGGGCTACGTAGCCATCGCCAAGCTGCAAAAGGCGTACGTGTACAGCTTGATGGTCGACATGTGGGGGGACATTCCCTACGGCCAAGCCTCGCGGGGAACCACCGTTTCGGATCCCGTCTTCGAGAACGGCAAGGACATCTACGACCAGTTGTTCGTGCTCATCGACGAAGCGTTGGCCGACGCGGACCGGGGGGCCTTTTCCATTCTCCCCACCAGCGCGGATCTCATCTACCGGGGCGACAAGAACGCCTGGATCCGAATGGCCAATACGTTGAAGCTGAAGCTTTTCAACCAGATTCGTTTGGTAGAGCCCGATCGGGCGCGGGCGGGCATCGCGGCGTTGCTGGCCGCGGGGGCGCCCCTGATCACCACCAACGCCCAGGATTTCTCGTTCCGGTTCGGGGCCTCCGAAACCCCGGCCAACCGGCATCCCTGGCACCGGACCGAGTACGTCGGTACGAAGAACTACTACATGAGCCAAGCCTTCATCGACCGGCTCTTCGTCGGCGATGATCCGCGGCTGCGATACTATTTCTACCGGCAGAACGGCACGGCCATCACCGGCAACGGCAACACCGGCAACGGCTACTACGGGCGGTACACGGGCGATCCCACCGCCGAGCCCAACGACGCCGCCCGCCGGGCGACCGTGGGCGTCTACCCGGCCGGGGGACTCTACGACAACAATCCCATCAACAACCTGCCGCCGACCAACGCGTTCGTCACCAACGCGGGAACCAATGCCACGTTCGTGGCCCGGGCCGTCGCCAACACCGACGGCAGCGGTGCCGGCGTGCTGCCGATGGTGACCAACTTCATGACCAAGTTCATCCTGGCGGAAGCCGCCCTGACGCTGGGTACGCCCGGCGATGCCGGCCAGTTGTTCCGCGACGGGATCACCGCTCACTTCAACAGCATCAACACCATCGCCACCACGTCGGGCAACGCCGCGCCGCCGATTTCCGCCGCAACCATCACCGCCTTCGTCGGCAAGCGCAGCGACGAGTTCGGGGCAGCTAACCCGGCCGGCAAGCTGGCTTTGGTGATGACCCAGAAATACATCGCCCTGTACGGCAACGGGATGGAGTCGTACACCGATTACCGGCGAACCGGACTGCCGGTCCTGCTCGCGCCGCAGGCCCCGCTAAACACGTTTCCGTTGCGGCTTTCCTATTCGGTTACCGAACTGTCCACCAACGTCAACGTCTCCGAGCAAGCCGACCAGGTGCAGACCGCCCAGCAGACCACCCCCGTTTTCTGGGACGTCAATTGAAGGGAGTTCATCGATTGATCGTCGATGGGTTTTCCGGATTGAATTGCTTGGCCTTTATTCATTTTCCATTATTCATTTTTATGAAAAAGACTAGTTCGTGCTTCATTCTATTGGGGTTGCTGGCGTTGGATGCCTGCAAGACGAAAGATTATCCCTGGGAATCCCCCAGCTACACGGCGGTTCCGCTGGTGGCCGTCAACGTCGCCAAGTCCGCCTTCCCTACGGTGTCGACCGCCAATACGGCCTTCTTCAACCTGAATGATCCGAACCTGGCCAACGCGGAGTTCGAATACACGCTGACCTGGGAGGGGTTTGGCAAGGCGGAAGTGGGGTCCATTGAGGTGTATTTGGGTTTCAACCGGGCCGAGACCAGTCCGCCGGCCTACCCGATCGTCATCTCCCAACCCGGTGGCCAGTACCCCGACCGGATCCCGTACCCGGTGCCCAGCCGCGTAGGAACCGGTGACAAGCTCTACGCCACCGTCACCCAGTTTCCGACCACCTTTACCCTGACGGCGGGCCAGATGGCGGCTTTTGCGGGCGAGAACCTCACCGGCGTGCGGCAAAATGATTATTTCCTGTTCAAGTTCATCGTCAACCACACCGACGGCCGCCGGATCGTGGGTTTCCAGGAAAACGTGTGCGACGAAACCCGCGGCGAAATCGGCGACTGCCGGACGGGCGTGCGGTTCCGCAGACCCTAATCAATGATCAATGTCAATTATTCCAACTACTTCCTTTTCAAAGCACCGGAGCCAGAAGCAATCCCAACATCATCTAAACATCACTTATCGTGAATAACTCAAACCATCCCTGGCGCTTTCCCCTCCTGCTATTGATCACCGGTTTTGTGCTAGTTAATTCCGGTGTGTTGCGCTTCCTCAACGATAACCAAAGTAGCTTCGGCCGTTTCTTAATGGTTGTTGGCACGCTGGCTTCGCTGGCTGGCTGGCTGCTAATCGCCGTCCGGCTTTTCCGCGGGTCAACTCACCAATCCAGCCACTCATATTTTAATCATTGAAAAAGCTTGTTTACCTCCCCTTTTTACTGTTCATTCATCCCGCTTTCGCCCAAACCGCCCCGCCCCGGTTGATTGTCCGCGGCGACGACATGGGGTATTCGCACGCGGGCAACGAAGCAATTATGAAGTGTTACCGGGAAGGCATCGAGACCGCCATCGAAGTCATCGTGCCCTCGCCCTGGTTTCCGGAAGCGGTCACCATGCTGGCCGAAAACCCCGCCGTCGACGTGGGAATTCATTTGGCGCTCAGCAGCGAGTGGGACAACGTAAAGTGGCGCCCCGTGTCGGCTTGCCCCAGCCTGCGGGATGCCGACGGGTATTTCTATCCCATGATTTACCCCAACAAAAACTACCCCGGACGCTCGGTTACGGAGAACCGCTGGCAACTGGCCGACGTGGAACAGGAGTTTCGCGCCCAGATCGAATTGGCCCTGAAGAAGATACCGCGCATCAGCCACCTGTCGAGCCACATGGGTTGCACCGAGCTGGCGGGTGAGGTCAAAGCACTGACCCAGAAACTGGCCAAGGAATACCGGCTGGACATTATGCCCGACCAGCTGGGCGTGGTGAGCGTGGGTTACCCGGGCGCGCACGCGACTTCGCCGGAGAAGATCGAAAGTTTTCTGAAGCTGCTCGAAAGTCTGGAAGCGGGCAAGACCTACCTGTTCGTCGATCACCCCGGCCTGGATACGCCGGAGTTGCGGGCGATCCGTCACGTCGGCTACGAGCAGGTGGCCACCGACCGCCAGGGGGTGACCGACGCCTGGACGAGCCCGCGCGTGCGGGCCCGCATCAAAGCCAAAGGGATTCAGTTGATCAGCTACCGGGATTTGCGCCAGTAGGAAGGAGGTATACCGTCCGCCCGAACGGGTTTACTTTTTCGTTATCAGGCGGCTAGAAGTCTTTGAAAATCTCTCCCAGCAGCGCAGGTCGACTTTCACGCTTTTTCATTTTCTATCCTCCTACGTTAATTAAAAAGCTTTCGCAAGTACTTTTTTCTACCTGAATGGTGGCGTTCCAATACTGGGTGCAGTCACCATGTACGGACATCAATTTCTCCTGCCATTTATCGAGCGTTTTACTTTTACGATGCCTGTGGTTGGTTCGAATTATCCGCTTCCCATTTTGCTTATGACGCCCAAAGTTAAATGCGGTATCTTCGTTGCAATGCGACGAAGATACCGTTAACCGGCCTAAATTCGCATTTCCTACCCCCTTTGCAACGACCATGCCTGCCTTTCGAACCGAACTTCTGCTGCCGCCCGCTCCGTTCGGGTTCGGCTTGCGCACTCCCCTGCTCACCCTCGGCTCGTGTTTTGCCGACGTGATGGGAAACCAGGTGGCGGCGCACAAACTGCCGGTGCGCGTCAATCCGTTCGGGACGATCTTCAATCCGCTTTCCCTCTGCCACCTGTTGCACCAGGCCATTCATTCCCGCCCGCCCACCGACCGGCTGGTCAAAAACCGCGGGGTATGGCACCACTACGATGTTCACTCGCGTTTTTCGGCCACCCAGCCGGAAGCGCTGCGGGAGCAACTGACCACGGCCCTGACCGAAACGCACCGCTTCCTGCGTCGAACGGACGGGCTGGTCCTCACCTTCGGCACTGCCTGGACGTATTTTTTGCGGGAAGACGGCGCGCCCGTTGCCAATTGCCACCAGGTACCCCCCGCCCTCTTCGACCGTCGCCTGCTGACCACCGGACAGATTGCCGAAGCCTTCGAGCGGGTGTACCAGGACCTGAAAGTCCTTCGTCCGGATGTGCGCATCGTGCTGACGGTGAGCCCGGTGCGGCACACCCGCGACACGCTGCCGCTCAACCAGGTGAGCAAAGCCACGCTGCGGCTGGCCTGTCACGAACTCACCCAGCGCCTCCCCGACGTGCATTATTTCCCCGCCTACGAACTGCTGCTCGACGACCTGCGCGACTACCGGTTTTACCAACCCGATATGATCCATCCCAACGAGGTGGCGGAAGCCTACCTTTGGCAGAAGTTTTCGGAAACCTACCTCGACGCCGAAGCGCGGGCCTTCATCGGGGAGTGGGCGCAGGTACGGAAGGCATTGGCCCACCGCCCCTTTCATCCCGATACGCCCGCGCACCGACGGTTCCTGGAACGTACCCACCGGCGACTCGAAAAACTGGCTTCCCAAGCCGACGTAAGCGCCGAGCTGGCAGAAGTGAAACGGCAGTTGGAAACCGGACTGGTTTGAGGTCGGGCGTGATGGGTAACGGTAGCGGAGTGGTGCGTTTGAACCGGATACGCTTGCTGATGGATAAAAGACAAAAAACCGGGTCAAGTTAAAATAAAGCAGTGCAAGGTACCGTAGTTCTCACGTCTGGCTCTTTTTTCCCTGTTGACCCGTATCCGTTCACCGTTCACTGATCTTGCCATGTTTCGCAACTACCTGAGCATTACCCTACGCAATTTCCGTCGGCAGAAGGGCTTTACCTTCATCAACATGGTGGGGCTGGCCATCGGGCTGGCCAGCGCAATGGTTATCTTTCTCTACATTTTTCACGAGTTGGGCTACGACCGTTTTCATCCGCAAGCCGGCAACATTTACGTACTGGGTACGCACGCGAAGTTCAACGGTGAAGAACAAACGTTTAACTCGGCACCCGGGGCTTGGGTGAAAGCCATGCAAGACCAGTACCCGGCCATAACGGATGGACTGCAAACCTTTTGGGTGGGCTACCCAGCCACTTTCCGCGATCCGGAAACGGACAAAATGTTTCTGACTGAAAAAGAGTTGTGGGTTCCGCCCAACTTTGGTAGCTTCTTTTATTTCCCCCTGATCAAGGGCTCCCCTACTACCGCCCTGAAAAACCCGAATTCGGTGGTACTCAGCGCTGCCGCCGCAAAACGTTTCTTCGGGGATCAGGACCCGATCGGGAAAACCTTACAGATCAAGCACATTTGGCTCACCGGCAATGCCTACCTTCCCCTGACGGTAACGGGCTTGATGGAAGATTACCCGGGTAATTCGCACCTCCAGCCGGAGTACCTCCTCAGCCTGGAGATGTTCCGTGCGATGGCCACCGGCAACGGGCAGAACTGGTACGCCAACTGGGGCGACAAGCAAGGGTGGTTCTCCTCCTACATCCGTACCAGCGGCCCCATCGACACGAAAAAAATCACGACGAACTTTGGAAAAGTGATCAGGAAAAACTTGCCGGCCGACCCCAATTCCAGGGTTGAACCTTATTTGCTACCGCTCGTCGACCTGCACTTCAACGAAACGCTGCGCTCCACCCAGCTATCCAGCGGAGAGATTAAACACGTCTACATTTTTGGCTCAATCGCCGTCCTGATTGTGCTGATTGCCAGCATCAACTACATGAACCTGGCCACGGCCCGGGCTTTCCGGCGGGCCAAGGAAATCGGTCTGCGCAAGGTGATGGGCAGTGACCGTAAGCAGCTCATTACTCAATTCCTGGGCGAATCCCTGCTCACCACGCTCTTTGCGCTCTTGCTGGCCCTCGTGCTGGTGATTGGTTTGCTGCCGCTGTTCAATACGGTAGCCGGCAAACACTTTTCCATTGCCGATTTGTTTCAATGGAAGCTCCTGGGTTCGCTGTTGGGCATTGCCTTGCTGGTGGCACTGCTGTCGGGCAGTTATCCCGCCCTGTACCTCTCCGGATTCAAGCCCATTGCGGTTCTGAAAAACACGCGCTTTACCGGACACAGCTCCGACACGCTGCGCAAAGGATTGATCGTTGCTCAGTACGTCATCACCCTCGTGCTCATTATTTGCACGGGCGTGATGATGCAGCAAATGGAATTCATCCGAAATTCGGCGCTCAGCCAGCGCGGCGACCAGATGCTTTCGATCCGGTGGTCAGGAGTGGCACCCACGGATAAATACCAGGCGTTCAAAAACCTGGTGCGCCAAGATCCCGAATTGTCGAACGTCACCATGGCGAATCACCTGCCCCGGCTGGATTTTTTCGGACCCATCGAGACGAAAGTTACCTTTTCGGAGTTGAGCAATGAAGTGCGCAATTGGTTTGTGCTGAACGGCGATCATGACTTTCCACGTACGTTTAGCCTGGAATTGATCGCTGGCCGTCACTTCGACGCCACCAACCGGGCCGATTCCAACGCATTCATCCTCAACGAAACGGCCGTGAAGACGTTGGGGTTGAGTCCGGAAACCGTACTGGACAAATCCGTCGTTTCGGATAACCAGAACGAAGGGCAGAAAATTACCGGAAAAGTGGTTGGCGTGGTACGCGACTTTAATTATCGTTCCGCCCACCAAGCCATCGCACCCTTGCTCATCAGCGCCCGGCCACACGGTTCCGATCAGATTATTTACGTCAAGCTTCCGGCCGGTAAGATGCCGGAAAAAATTGCCGACCTGGAGCGGAAGTGGAAGGCAGTTCTACCGGGGAACGGCTTCGACCATTGGTTCATTAGCCAGGAGTTCGGGCGCCTGTACGAGTCCGAAATGCGGATGTCCGGCTTGTTCGGGAGTTTTTCGGCCCTGGCGATTCTGATTGCTTGCCTGGGATTATTCGGGTTATCCGCCTACATGTCCGAGCGGCGCACCAAGGAGATCGGAATCCGGAAAGTATTGGGCGCATCGGTTCCGCAACTATTGCGTTTGCTGTTTACTGCTTTTCTACAGTTGCTGGCCGTGGCCTGTCTGGTCGCCATTCCGCTGGCCTGGCTAACC
>JACMKY010000461.1 GCA_014379925.1 Cytophagales bacterium
ATCACCCATTGTGTGATGCAAGGCGACGGAAACCTGGTGCTCTACGACGACGACAATATTCCGTACTGGAGTTCCGGTACCTACCAGTATCCCGGTGCATTCTTAATTCTACAAAATGACGGCAACCTGGTGATTTACCAAAACGGCGAGGCCCGCTGGAGTTCCGGCACGTGCTGTTACTGAGGGGCTTTGGCTTTGGCGGCTCCATTTTGACCCAGTTGTGAAGGAATCAGTAGAGCACGACGCTGTACCCTCAGGGTGGAGTTGCGCGCAATGGCGGGCTGGTCAGCGAAGTTTTATTTACTTTTAGCCAATTGATTTTGAATGTCAACCACGAAATCCACGGAAACAGCGTTGTCTTCCGCTATTTCTTCGGTTGTCAATTTTCCCCTTAAAATAGCTTTCTTGACCGCATTTATTCTTTCCTCTTGCCTTGCCTCCCCAATTTTCTTCTGCTCGTTCTTGATAGCCAAGGCGTTGGCCGAAAGCGTCATCTCGTAGTCGAGCAGCTCCTCGGCCGTCATAGCGCGCTTGTCCAACTCGTTGATGGCCAGTTGCAGCCATTCCTCGGTCCAGAACTGGGGTACTGGCCCGGATCGGTCACCGTGTGCAAAGTCTTTTTGGCGAGGTGCGTTGTCGAATGACTATTTGTTATTGTCAAGCAGCTTTTTAATTTCAACTACGAAGTCGGTCGATACTTCATTATACTCAGCTATTTCTTCCACTGTCAGTTTTCCGCCTAAGATAGCCTTTCCAACCGCTTTAGTTTTCTCCTCAAGCCTCACTTGATCCATCTTCTTCTGCTCGTTCTTGATAGCCAAGGCGTTGGCCGAAAGCGTCATCTCGTAGTCGAGCAGCTCCTCGGCCGTCATGGCGCGCTTGTCCAACTCGTTGATGGCCAGTTGCAGCCATTCCTCGGTCCAGAATTGGGGATACTGACCCGGATCGGTCACCGTGTGCAGGGTCTTCATCGTGTAGAGGAGTTTGTCGAGGTCGGAGGCTACCTCGGCCAATGGTTTGGTGAATTTAGCCAATTCCACGGTAACGAAGGTGGTTTGGTCGTCGATCAATTCGCCCTGCCGGTTTCGCAGCACCGCCATGTTGTGGTAGGCGGCGATGGCCGGGAAGATGTTGACCGCCAAGATGCCGACGCAGTAGATGCGGGGCAAGTCTTCGAAGGTGTAGAGGCCCTTCTTGACGAGCGTGTTGAAACGGTACAGCGAATAGAATTTCATGCGCTGGATGAATTCCGGATATTCGCTCAGCTGCATCTCGACGATAAAGAAGTGGCCGTTGGCGTCGGTACAAGCCAGGTCGTAGATGCCGCTGCGGCTGTCTTTGGTGAGTCGGCCCAACTCGTTGGGCAGGAACGTGACCTGCTCGATGGGCGTCTCGGACCCAATCAGGGCTTGCAGCGACCGCCGTAGAAACAGGCTGTTGGCTTCGTTGCCGAAAGTAGCTTTGAAGCCGTATCCGTCGATGCCCGGCTGATGAGTCGATCGAGGCTGTCCCGTTTTGGGCTTTGGGCGTGGGCTGATTCCAGGCAGCAAAGGAGAAGTAAGACAACAGTCAAGCTATTCATCGTCAATATACCAGAACGGGTTGAAAATTGAAGTAACCTAAATTGCCAATCCAGGCATACCAGGCTCATCTCGATGAGGCCCTGCGCTTTGACGGGGCTGATCGGCGCCGGGTTTGGTATTATGCATTGGCGTTCTGTTATTTTTAATCTTTTAATGCTTGTAATCGAGCCAAAAGCAATCGATTGAAAACGATTTGAATCACCAATAAAACTATAATTTTTAAAATCCAATGGGAAGGCCAAGGTGGACCAATTATTCCAATGGAAATGTTGTCATTTGCTTCAATGGAAAGAATAATTTGGATCAATTTGATGGCGGGTATTGCAATCACAGACAGCGGGAAAACTACAATTGACAAAATTTTAAAGATCTTAAGCTGTTTTTGATTTAACAAACGCCCTCCAAATGAATTCAATAATAGTTGAACAACCAGTATTATTACAAAAACCATATATTTGATACTCTTCTGTCAGTGCCCAATAGATACAATCGCTCCTGTCAGTTGTGCATCTTCTTTTTGGATGCAACTCTTTCCAGGTTGCTCAGGACCGAATTTGAAAAAGGAAGTTTTTTCTGCCAATATAAGTGGCAGACACGTAGCTCATCTTAACTGGAATGGGGCCAGATTCTTTTGTTTACCTGGCAAAAGGTCCCCGTTCCTCAATGTACACCTTTAGCAGAGTCGTTTCCGAGGACTTTTGTCCGCTTCTCCTTTATCAGCCCAGCGGCGGAGAAATAAACCTCTATTGCTGCCTGGCGGAAGCCAAAAATTTACCAGGGCTTTTGCGCTTTCAACCGGGCGGCACCACGCCCTGGAGACCAACGGGAAGCTCGCCCTCAAAAACCTTCCGGGCCGGGCCGATCAGGTAAACATCGGTGAATTGTTGGGGACCGGTCTGCCGGAAAGACACCTGCAACTCGCCGCCCAGCGTCTGGATGCGTACTGGGCTGCCCCCTCCCCGCCGACCCGCCGACAGCGCGGCGGCCGTCACGCCGGTACCGCAGGAGAACGTTTCGTCTTCCACACCCCGCTCGTAGGTCCGCACGAAAAGCTGGCCGTCGGGCAGCCTCTCCACGAAGTTCACGTTCGTGCCGCCGGGGGCAAAACGTTCGTCGTACCGGATTTTTCTGCCCTCGCCCGGCACGTCGAACGCCCGCAGGTCGTTGCGGTACACCACGCAATGGGGCGAACCGGTATCCAGGAAATCAACCTCCCCGTCTCCTTCCACCGCCCCCACGTCCGCCATCTTCAGGTGAACCAGCCCGTCCCGGAGGAAGGCTTCGTGTTCGCCGTCGGACGCCAAAAAAGTAACCTTGCCGCCCACCAGTCCCAGTTGGTGCGCAAACTGCACCAGGCAACGCCCGCCGTTGCCGCACATGCTGCCCTCGTTGCCGTCGGCGTTGAAGTACACCATCCGGAAATCGCAGTGGGGGTGGTTTTGCAGGAGGATCAATCCGTCGGCCCCGATGCCGAAACGCCGGTGGCAGAGCCGCGCCACGAGTTCCGTCCGGACGGGAAAGGCTTCGTCGCGGTTGTCCACCATCACGAAATCGTTGCCCGTACCCTGGTACTTGTGGAAACGCATGGGGGTTGCTCGTTGTGGGTTACAAAGAAAAAGCCGTTCGGCTGAACGGCTGGTATTTTTCCAAAAAACAGGGCGATGTTCGAATGGTGATCAACCACCACTAACCAACCTGGGGAGCCTTTTTTTCCTTGATCCGGGCGGCCTTGCCCGTTTTTCCCCGCAGGTAGAACAGCCGGGCCCGGCGAACCACCCCTTGGCGGACCAGTTCGATCTTGTCGATGCTGGGGGAGAGGAGGGGAAATATCCG
Source organism: Cytophagales bacterium (assembly GCA_014379925.1). GTDB lineage: Bacteria > Bacteroidota > Bacteroidia > Cytophagales > ES-bin-26 > ES-bin-26. The sequence goes on from JACMKY010000461.1 coordinate 3,417, forward strand.
CTCCACGCCCACCCCGTTGGAAATCTTGCGCACGGTGAACGTTTCGCCGTTGGTGTTGGGATTTCTCCGCTGGATGACCGTACCCTGGAACTGCTGAACCCGCTCCTTGCTGCCTTCCCGGATTCGGACGTGCACGTTGATCGTATCGCCCGCGCTGAAGGCCGGCATCCCGGCTCTTTTTTCGGTGTACTCCGCCGTAATGTATTTGAGTAACTGGTTCATGGTAATGGGTATGAAGATAATAGGAACTCCCTGGCCAACCTCTGCTCCGGACGGTCGCCGCAAAAGGAGCGCAAATATAGCAATTGTTTTTCCGGAAAGGAAAAATTTTCCGTTCCGCCGCTAAAACGCCAACACCACGGCTTCGATGATGTCGCAGCACGCGTGGATTTGCGCTTCGGTGATGACCAGCGGCGGGGCAAAGCGGATTTTGTCGCCGTGGGTGGGTTTGGCGAGCAGGCCGCGGTCGCGCAGGGCCAGGCAAACGTCCCAGGCGCTCTTGCCGTCCCCGTCGCGGATGTCGATGGCGTTGAGCAGGCCCTTGCCCCGGACGGCCGTTATCCGGTCCGTCCGGGTCTGTAAGGCCCGCATCCGCCCGCGGAAGATTTCACCCGTGACGGCGGCGTTTTCGGCCAGGCCTTCGTCGCGCACCACTTCCAGGGCCGCCGTGGCCACCGCGCAGGCCAGCGGGTTTCCCCCGTAGGTGGAGCCGTGTTCGCCCGGTTTGATGGTCAGCATGATTTCGTCGCGGGCCAGCACGGCCGACACCGGGTACACCCCGCCCGACAAGGCCTTGCCCAACACCAGGATGTCGGGTTGAAAACCTTCGTGGTCGCAGGCCAGCCGCTTGCCCGTGCGGGCGATGCCGGTTTGCACCTCGTCGGCGATGAAGAGCACGTTTTTGTCCCGGCACCGGCGATACGCCCCGGCGAGGTAGCCTTCGTCGGGCACCACCACCCCGGCCTCGCCCTGGATGGGTTCGACCATAAAACCGGCCACGTTCGGATTCTGGAGGGCCTGGTCCAGCGCGTTCAGGTCGTTGTAAGGAATCAGGTCGTACCCCGGCATGAAGGGGCCGAAGTCCTGGGTGCTGCTCGAATCGGTGGAGGAAGAGATGGCCCCCAACGTACGACCCCAGAAGTTGCCCCGCGCGAACACGATCCGGGCTTGGTTGGCCGGAACGCCCTTGACCGTGTAGGCCCACTTGCGGCACAACTTCACGGCCGTTTCGCCCCCTTCCACGCCCGTATTCATGGTCAGCACCTTGTCGTAGCCGAAGTACCCGCAAACGAACTGCTCGTAGCGGCCCAGCACGTCGTTGTGGAAAGCCCGGGAAGTAAGCGTGAGGCGTTGGGCCTGCTCGACCAGGGCCCGGATGATTTTCGGGTGGCAGTGCCCCTGGTTCACCGCGCTGTAGGCCGACAGGAAGTCGAAGTAACGGCGGCCCTCCACGTCCCATAAGTAAACGCCCTCCCCGCGCGAAAGCACGACGGGCAGCGGGTGGTAATTGTGGGCCCCGTATTTTTCTTCCAGTTCAATGGCCTGCCGGGTGGCATTTTGAAGGGCATCGGGCGGGGTGACAACCATGCGGAGTAGGGTTGAAGTTAGACGGTTGGCGCTTAAATTTTCGACGGGCAATCCCGTTGCGGCAATCGCCGGCGGGTTGGAACGGGGGTAGCCGAAAAAACGCTTCTCCACAAACGTACGCTTACTCGCTGACTTTTCATACCGAACGGACGGGTGAAGGCCGTTCGGCAAACCGGTAGGGCAGGTCAAACAATCCGGTTGGGAATTTGGTTAGGAGCGTCTGTAACGCATCACGACCGAAGGCGCGAAATGGCGGAACGAAAGAACACGGATCGGGGAAAGGATCGGCCGGCCAGGGGCCTGGAAGCGGAGGATTACTACGTGAACGAACAGGGATTCATTGTCTTTACCGCGGTGTATCACCTCAAGCGGGGTTATTGCTGCCGGAGCGGTTGCCGACACTGCCCTTACGGGTACAAAAAAGAAAGCTGAATCGTTTGGTATTGGCGAGCGGATTGGGGATATTTGCGACTTCGTTTTTGGAAGAAAGCAAAAAGCAAGCAATCAGCAACCGCAAGCAGATACCTACTCATGGCCAAGGTTTGTCAAATCACGGGAAAAAAAACGCAGGTGGGTAACCGCGTTTCGCACGCCAACAACAAAACCAAGCGGAAATTTTTCCCCAACCTGCAAAAGAAACGGTTTTTCGTACCCTCCGAAGGCACCTGGATTTCACTCAAGCTTTCCACCTCGGCCATCCGCACCATCACCAAGAACGGCATCGACGAGACGTTGAAGAAGGCCCGGGCACAGGGGTACCTGACCAAGTAAACGGCAGCTCGCTTTCTTTTCTGAAGCCTCTTCATTTCTTTGAAGGGGCTTTTCGGTTTTGATGCGCACCGAACGGCCGGAAGAGCAAGCCTCATCAGATGATCCGGCGGAGGATGAAGGTAGTGTAAATCAATTCGTTGTCTCGCTTAACCATCAGCTTTATTTCTTTGCCTTCCTTTTTCTGCAGCAGCTTGTAGATGTCGTTCATGGGCATTTCCCGAACGGGTTCGCCGTTGAAGAACATAATCTCATCCCCGGCCATCAGGCCGGCGGCGGCGGCGGGGGAATCGGACTGCACCCGTTCGATCATGTAGTTGCGGTAATTCGCCCCGCGCGCCCGCAGTTCGAGGCCGCTCATGTCGTGTTCAAACGATTCCTTGAGCCGCTTTCGAATGGGCCTGAGGGCCAGGTACCCATCCTGGTAATTGAACGTAACCCGAAACCGCCGCAGCATTTCGCACCCCAGGTTGCCCTGCCGGTTGCCGTCCCGGGCCGGGTTCGGGTAGAGGGAAGTGGAATCGGGGTAGGAGGTGACGACGTTGTCCAACGTGAAATCGCCGATTTTCACCCGGCCGAGTCGCCCGAGGCTGCCGTTGATCACGCCGCTCAGACCCCGGCCCAACTGCGAACGAACCACCTTGTCGGGCAAGTGAATTTGCTGGTGCGAACCCAGGTCCAGCGACAGCGCGTGGCCCGCCCCGGTATCGACGATGACCTTGATGGGAACCGACTTGCCGTCCTCCACGATGGCCATCGCGGTCAGGTAAGGCTTGGTATTTTCGATGGTGATGGGCAGCTTCGTTCCTTCGCGGGCCCGCCGGTAGCGGTGGCGTTCGGGGAGGGTGAAGGTGACCAGTTTGGCCTCGAAATCAATGTTGACCACGAAACGGTTGAACAAGTCGTAGCCGAACACGCCGTGGATGGGAATGCCGATGTAGTCGGAAAGCGCCAGGATGTCTTCCGACAAAATGAGCAGGGGAATGTTGTCGGCCCGGATGTCGTGCATCCGCACGGTGGCCCCCAGGGTGACCGAAGCCGTGAGTTCGCCCTGGGAGCCGGCACCGGCGATCTTCACCTTCCGGACGGGAACCAGGCCCAGGCTGCGGCCCACTTTCGGGTCGGTAACCAGCGTCACGCTCACGCCGGTATCCAGGATGAAGTTCAGCGTATCCGAATTGTTGATCCGGATGGGAACAATGATCAGGTTGGAATGCAGTTCGAAAGGAACGACGACCTTCTTGCGGTTGCGGAAAAGGTGGTACCCGTGGATGGGTTGGGCGCCGGCGCCGGACGCGAAGAGCCAACTGCCCACCAGCAGCAGCAGCAATCCCCGCGGAATGGCGCCCGGACGCCACCGCGCCGGGTGGGAATGCACCGGCATTCCGCACCGGCACGGGTGGAAGACGTGGCGGAACGTCACCCGGTGCCGCCCAGAAACGTTCATTTTAGTTTGAATTGATGAGCGAAACGATGAATTTAGGTAGAAAACCCGACAATGTCAAAGTAGCCGGTGTTACCAGGCGGTGCGCGACCGACAACGGGAACGGACGGTTTACGTAGTAGGAGGCGGGCGGGTAATCCGCCCGGGGGCAATAATACGGAGGAGATCGCCAACGCATTGAAATAATTATCCCTTTGGTGCGTACTTTTACCGAACACTTCCGACGAACGCTTCATTCCAATCAATTCTCATTCACCATGGATTCCGTAACCACCAAGCCGGCACCTCCCACGAACGGGGCCTCCCCGGCGAACCCGGCCACCGGGTCGCTTACGCAAGGGGCCAAGTTCTACGCGGACGTGCTGCATTATTACGACAAAGCCGCCGCCTTTTCCAAACTCGATCCGGGTCTGCTCAAGAAAATCCGCTACTGCCACAGCGTGTACAAAGTGCAATTTCCGGTGGAAATAGAAGGCAAACTGGAAATCTTCGAAGGCATCCGGGTGCAGCACAGCCTCCACAAACTTCCCACCAAAGGCGGCATCCGCTACAGCAGTTACGTGGACGAGGAGGAAGTGAAGGCCCTGGCCACGCTGATGACGTTCAAGTGCGCCGTGGTGGACGTTCCCTTCGGTGGGGCCAAGGGAGGCGTGAAGATCAGCCCGCGTCTGCACACGGAACGGACGCTGGAAAAGGTAACCCGGCGTTTTGCCTCCGAATTGATCAAGAAGAACCTGATCGGTCCCGGAACGGACGTGCCTGCCCCGGACTACGGCACCAGCAGCCGCGAAATGACCTGGATCGCCGATACGTACCAGACCTTCAAGTACGGCGACACCAACGGGTTGGGCTGCGTGACCGGCAAGCCCGTCGGGCAGGGCGGCATCCGGGGCCGCAACGAGGCAACGGGCCTGGGCGTGTATTTCGGCATCCGAGAATGCCTCTCCCAGAAGGAGGACATGGAGCGGCTGGGCCTGACCACGGGACTGGACGGCAAGAAGGTGATCGTGCAAGGTCTGGGCAACGTGGGCTACTTCTCGGCCAAGTTCCTGCGGGAGGCCGGGGCGCTGATCGTGGGCATCGCCGAGATGGAAGGCGGCATTTACAACGTCGATGGGCTGGACGTGGAGGCGGTGTTCCAACACCGCAAGGAACGCAAATCGATCCTCGATTTTCCGGGGGCCAAGAACGTGGCCGCTTCCGCCGAACTGCTCGAAATGCCCTGCGACATCCTGATTCCGGCCGCGTTGGAAAACCAAATCCACGAGCAGAACGCCCCCCGCATCCAGGCCAAGATCATCGCCGAAGCGGCCAACGGCCCGGTGACCAAGGAGGCGGAAGAAATCCTGCAAAGCCGGAACAAACTCATCATCCCCGACTTGTTCCTCAACGCGGGCGGCGTGACGGTTTCGTACTTCGAATGGCTGAAGAACCTGTCGAACGTGCGGTTCGGCCGCATCGGCAAGCGGGCCGAAGAAGCCAGCAACCGCCGCCTGGTCGAATCCATCGAACGGCATACGGGCGACATCTTCAGCGACATGGAGCGCAAACTCATCGTTCACGGCTCGGACGAACTGGACCTGGTGCGCTCGGGCCTGGAAGATACAATGATCGTTGCCTACAACGAAATCCGGGAAATTCAGCGGCGCAACGTCGGCATGCCGGACCTACGCACGGCGGCCTTCCTGAGTGCCATCGAAAAAATCGGCATCAGCTACCAGATGCTGGGCATCTTCCCGTAAAATAGGTAATTACGAATTACGAATTACGAATTACGAATTACGAATTACGAATTACGAATTACGAATTACGAATTACGAATTACGAATTACGAATTA
>JACMKY010000462.1 GCA_014379925.1 Cytophagales bacterium
ACACTCCGATCCCCGCCGTAGTTGCCGACCTTGAGACCCGCTACCCGGCTTGGTTGGCTACCCAAGAGGGCCAAACCAGTGGCCATGAATACGAAAAGATTTTTGATGGCTCCATCCACGGGTTGGGTGCCAACCTCCTACCTCAAAGGGTGGGAGAGGCAGCAAAAAACCGCAACCATAAAAAAAGATGGCTCTTGAGGGGTTTTTAGTGGAGAGGGATGCATACCAAAACGCGACTAAACCGCAGCAATAATTTGAAAGGCCCCTCATTCACTTGTTGGCCTCCTTTCGTTTGGTGACCGCCTAATTCTCCTCCACGTAATTCAGGTCCTTCCGGAAAGTCTCGTCCAGGTAGTGAAGGGCAACCAGGGCTACCGCCAGCGTCAGCAAGCCGATGGCCAACGCGCTGTAAACGATGCCGATTGGTTGGCCGGAAGACCCGACGTAGTTTTTTAATTGAATGAAAAGGGCCGTCAGGGGAATGACGGCCCCCCGCACGAAATTGGGCACGGTGGTGGCCACGGTCGCCCGCAGGTTGGTGCCAAACAGTTCGGCCGCGATGGTGACGAACAGGGCCCAGTAGCCGTTGGCAAACCCCAGGCAAGCGCATACCGCGTAAAAGACGGCGACCTCTTCCAGGGGAGCCAGCAGGTAAACCCCCACGAAGCAGAGCGACAGCCCGATAAACACCCGGATCACTTTCTTCCGGCTCCGGAAGTACTGGCTCAGCAGGCCGCTGGCCAGATCGCCCAGCACCTGGCCGGAAAAGGCGAACACCACCGCCTTGCCCGCTTCCACGGGTTGGATCACGCCCAGGGCCTGGCCGAATTCCGGGGAAAACGTGATCAGGATGCCCACCACGAACCAGATCGGCAGACCCACCAGAATGCACCCGAAGTACTTGGCAAACCGGCCCCGGTCGTTGAACAGCATGAGGATATTGCCCCGTTGAACGGATTGTTCCTTCGCTTTCACGAAGATGCCCGATTCAAACACGCGCACCCGCAACAGCAGCAGCAGGAGCCCCAAGCCGCCGCCGATGAAGTACGACACCCGCCACGCGAACAAGTCCGCCACGAAGTAGGCCAGCACCGCGCCCAGCACGCCCATCGTGGCCACCAGGGTGGTGCCGTAGCCCCGGATTTCCTTGGGCAGGATCTCGGCCACCAGGGTAATGCCCGCTCCCAACTCACCGGCCAGGCCCAGGCCCGCCACGAACCGCAGCCACGCGTACTGCTCGACGGAGGTAACGAACCCGTTGGCGATGTTGGCCAGCGAATAGATGAGGATGGAGCCGAAAAGCACCGACAGCCTGCCCTTCTTGTCGCCGAGAATGCCCCAGAAAACCCCGCCGATGAGCAAGCCGGCCATCTGCGCGTTCAGCAGCAGAATGCCGTCTTCCAGCAACCGGTCGCCGCCCACGCCCAGCGCCTTCAGGCTCGGTACCCGAACCACGCTGAAGAGAAACAAGTCGTACATGTCCACCAGGTAGCCCAGGGCGGCTACCATCACGGGAATGCGCAGCAGGTGTCCGGTGGTAGTTCGTTCGGTAATGGGATGCTCAGCCACGGCAGGGAATGGTTGTGAGGAATGAATGTAGGTTTCAGCCGGGCGTACCTGGCCGCTTGGTTGGACACGCAGAACGACCTACACTTTGTCGGATACCACGTAGGGGGCCCGGTATTCGCGGGTGAGCATGGCGTTGGCTTCCTGGTCGCCGATGAACACTTCTTTTTGGGGATCAAACTTCAGGGTCCGGCCCAGGCGATGCGAGAGGTTGCCCAGGTGGGCCAGCCCGGCCGACAAGTGGGCGGTTTCCACCGGACCGTTCAACAGCGATTTGTTGCGGGCGCGAACGGCGTCGGTAAAGTTCTTATAGTGGTCGCCACCCGCTTTACCGGCCGGACCCGGGGTCCGCTCTTTTCCCAGAAAAGTCTGGTAATCGGAATACCCGTTGACCACCATGTAACCCTTGTCACCGTAGAAGAAATTGCCGATCTCCACGCCGTCTTCCCGGTTGGTCATCCAGGGCCGCACCTCGAACTGGAGCAGCTTTCCCTCCTTGGGATACTGGTAGGAGCAGGAAAGCACTTCCGGCGTTTCCTTGCAGTCGTTCCACAGGAACTTGCCGCCGGACGAGGAAATGACTTCGGGCAGGCCCACGTCCAATCCCCACATGCACAGGTCGGTTTCGTGAATGCCCTGGTTGCCGATGTCGCCGTTGCCGTAGTTCCAGAACCAGTGCCAGTTGTAGTGCACGTAGTTTTTGCTGAACGGCCGGGCGGCGGCGGGCCCTTGCCAGAGGTCCCAGTTCAACCCGGCCGGCACCGGCGAATTTCCCTGGTTGCCGATGTCAGCCCGCCACTTGTACACCACCCCGCGGGCCATGTACACCTTGCCGATCAATCCGTTGCGTAAGTGCTGAATGGCCTCCCGAACGGCGACGGAACTGCGCAGTTGCACCCCGTGCTGCACGATCCTTTGGTACTTGTTGGCCGCTTCGACCATTTTCCGTCCCTCGAAGAGGTTGTGGGAGCCCGGTTTTTCCACGTATACGTCCTTGCCCGCCTGACAAGCCCAAATGGTGGCCAGGGCATGCCAGTGGTTGGGCGTGGC
>JACMKY010000463.1 GCA_014379925.1 Cytophagales bacterium
CCAACAGTTGCACCTCCAGGGAAACGGGAAATTCTTGGTCCTTGGTCAGGCTTCGCGCGGACTGGGAATGAAACATGATGCCGCTGTTGCGTACGTTCCAGGTGGCCCCGCCCGCCAATTGGTCACCGGTGAACCGGTACTCTGCCCTCAGTTTGTAGTGGGAAAAGGGCTGCTGGTAGTAGAGGTGGCCGAACTTGTCGTCGAATTTCTGGTACTTGTCGTAGCCTATTTTCAGGATTCCATCCTCCACCCGGAAGGTGTTACCGAAATTCTCGTTCAACCCGTAGCCGGTGATTTTTACATCCCAACCGCTCAGGTTCTTTTTGTTGAACAGGGGGGTCCATTCCTCGGCGGCGGGATCGATTCGAACGCTCGTTAAGCCCAAACCGATGAACAGAAAGAACAGGCAGCCGATACTGATTCTAGCGTAGCGCATGGGTGGGGTTTTGGCATTTCTTATTGTACTGCGAGACCGCGAACCCAAGCCGCCGCTCCGCTTTTGGCTTTGGGTACTACGGTGATGAGAAGACCGGCCGGAAGAAAGTCGACCACTTTCGGGATGGAGACGGGCGAACGACCAATATCCATCGGCGATTGCCTACCCATTCAAAGTTTAATACCGACTTCCAGAGAAAGCAAGTTATTGATGCTCTTTACACTATCGTTGAAATTCGTCCCACTCCCGTCCTTCAGGCTCCTCCGGATGGTGTTGATCAGGCCGCGGTTGAAGGTCAAACCACCGAAGACCGTGGTGTTTTCACCCAATCGGTAATCCACGCCCGCCCCCAGCAACCAGCCCAGGTCAAAGGGTTTGTATACCTTGCTGTTCTGGTAGTCAGCCAGACTGTAGAAAGCATTTCCATTGTTGGTACTATTGCTGGCTTTTTCGGCCAGTTTGACATCAACCACCGTGCCCAACTGGAAATACAGGCGGGTGTTCGTAGCTATTTCGTTGGTAAACAACTTTGTACTAACGGGAATCTGCAAATACCGAAGGCTATAGTTGCTCTTGCCAGTCAACTGACCGGAACCAACCAAGGAAAACGGGATCTCCCGAAAGCTGGAGCGCCTGACGGTGTACCAGAGACCAGTGCTGTAGGCGAAGTGGTCGGAGAGGAAAAAATCGGCAATCAGGCCGCCGCTTAGCCGTGCTCCCACCCCGTCGGCGGAAATGCCATCGGAAATCCCGCTTCCGTTCACCGAGTTAAACGAGAGACCGGGTGCCAGACGCAGTCCCAATTGTACCGGTCGGCCGCCCAGGGAAAGGCTGGAGTAGGTTGGGGCTGGGGAAACGGAATACGTGGAGTCGCCGACCTGCGCGAAGGCGGCTTGGCATCCCACGGCGCACCAGATGACCGAAACGATCTTTTTCATACGCTTTGCCACCATCCACTTCCCGCGATTCCACCGTGGTGGGGTCAATACCCGCTTTCGGCCGTCAGTTGGCCAAGGCTTCGGCACCGCCCACGATCTCGAGAATCTCTTTCGTAATGGCCGCCTGACGGGTACGGTTGTACACCAATTTGAGTTGCTTCAGCAGTTCCCCCGCGTTGTCAGTGGCCTTGTCCATGGTGGTCATCCGGGCACCGTGCTCGGCGGCGTTGGATTCCAGCACGGCTTTGTACAACTGCACTTTCAGCGTGTTCGGAACGAGTTCACTGAAGATGCGTTCCTTAGAGGGTTCAAAAATATAATCGTCCTGGGGGGCGGCCGTCCGCTGGATGGCACTCCGCTGGGCGTTGCCCGCCGCGGCACCCGGCGTTGGGTTCTTGGCCTCTTCGTCCTTTTTTATCTCCTGAATGGGTAGGAACTGCTCACGGCGGAGAATCTGGGTAGCCACGTTCTTAAACTCATTATAAACAATGTCCACCCGGTCGTAACGGCCTTCCAGAAAAGCCTGCATCGCTTCCTCCGCCGCCAACCGCACCTTGGCGAAACTGAGCGCGGTAAAGGCGCCCGTGTGATCACCCAGTACGGTGAATCCCCGCCGGGAAAAGTTTTCGTATCCCTTGCGGCCGATGCTGAGGATATGCACGTCGCCCCGGCCAACCAAAGCCGGATAGTTTTCTTCCATCAGGACATTGGTTGCCCGGATGACGTTGCTATTGAAGGCCCCGCACAAGCCCCGGTCGGAGGTGATTACAATGAGGAGCACCCGATTGACCGCCCGCACTTTGGCGAACGGGTTCTGGGAAGCATCGTCGTTGGTGGCGGATATGTTGCTCAGAATCGCGGACAGCTTCTGCGCGTAGGGACGCATCTGCGTGATGTTGTCCTGAGCCCTCCGCAGTTTGGACGCCGCCACCATCTTCATGGCCCGGGTGATCTGCTGGGTGGAGGTAACTGAAGTAATGCGGCCCTTAACTTCTTTTAAACTCGCCATCAAGGTTACAGGTTACAGGTTACCGGTTGCGGGTTACAAGGTGTTCAACTTGTAACCCGCAACCGGTAACTCAATTATACTTCTTCGACAGGTCCTGGGCAGTCTGCTTGAGCACGGAAATGACCCCTTCGTCCAGCTTGCCGGCTTTGAGGGTGTTGAGCACGTCCGGGTGCTGGGCGGAGAGCAGCAAGGAGAACTCCTGCTCGAATTCCTTCACCTTGTTGGCGGGAACCTTGTCCAGCAGACCGGTAGTCGATACGTAAATGATGGCTACCTGCTGCTCCACCGGCACGGGGGAGAATTGGGGTTGCTTGAGAATTTCCTGGTTGCGCCGGCCGCGGTCGATGGTGAGTTTGGTGGAGGCATCCAGGTCGGAACCGAACTTGGAGAAGGCTTCCAACTCGCGGAATTGCGCCTGGTCGAGCTTCAACGTGCCCGCCACCTTCTTCATCGACTTGATCTGGGCGTTCCCACCCACGCGCGATACGGAAATACCTACGTTGATGGCCGGACGGATGCCCGCGTTGAACAGGTTGGTTTCCAGAAAGATCTGGCCGTCGGTGATGGAGATGACGTTGGTGGGAATGTAGGCCGACACGTCGCCCGCCTGGGTTTCGATGATGGGCAGGGCCGTCAGCGAACCACCGCCTTTCACCCGCGAACGGATGCTTTCGGGCAGGTCATTCATCTGCTGGGCGATTTGGTCGGAGGCATTGATCTTGGCCGCCCGTTCCAACAAACGGCTGTGCAGGTAAAACACGTCGCCGGGATAGGCTTCGCGTCCGGGAGGCCGGCGCAATAACAAAGACACTTCCCGGTACGCCACTGCCTGCTTAGAAAGGTCATCGTAGACCACCAGGGCCGGGCGGCCCGTGTCGCGGAAGTATTCGCCGATGGCCGCTCCCGTGAACGGGGCGAAGAACTGCATGGCGGCGGGGTCGGAGGCGCTGGCTGCCACGATCACCGAATAGGCCATCGCCCCGGCGCGCTTCAGGGTGGCCTCGATCTGCTTGATGGTACTGGCTTTCTGCCCCACGGCCACGTAGATGCAATAAACCGGCTGCCCTTTGTCGTAAAATTCCTTCTGGTTGATGATGGCATCGATGGCCACGGCCGTCTTGCCAGTCTGGCGGTCGCCGATGATGAGTTCGCGCTGGCCCCGGCCGATCGGAATCATCGCGTCGATGGCTTTAATGCCCGTTTGCAGCGGCTCGTTCACGGGTTGGCGATAAATTACGCCGGGTGCTTTCCGTTCGAGGGGCATGGCAAACAATTCACCCCCGATGGGTCCCTCCCCGTCGATGGGATTGCCCAGCGTATCCACCACGCGGCCCAGGATGCCTTCGCCCACTTGCACGTACGCGATTTCGTTGGTTCGCTTTACGGTATCGCCCTCTTTGATGCCGCTGTAGTCACCCAGCATCACCGCCCCCACGTTGTCTTCTTCCAGGTTGAGCGCCAAGGCCCGGAGGCCGTTTTCAAAAACCAGCAACTCGCCCGATTGCGCCTTCGTGAGGCCGTAGATGCGGGTTACCCCGTCGCCCACCTGCAAAACGGTGCCCACTTCTTCGAGTTCGGCCTCCGTCTTGGCGTTGGACAGTTGCTCCCGCAGGATGGCGGAAACTTCGTCCGGTCTAACTGACACCATAGATGTAGAAAAACAGATGTAGAAAAATAAAAAAAATGATTGACGAATACCAGGGGCCCCGACCGCAGTCAAGCCATCTGTTTACTGGTCGGTCCGGATAACCGCCGAAACCAGCAATGAACGCGTCAAAGTGCGAACAAGTTGGGTGGGAACCCGAACCGAAGCGCAAATTTAGCCACATATTCGGGAAGTTTCCACCGAAGCTCCAAAACTTTTTCTTCTCTTCTCCCTCCGTTGGCTTGCCTTGGAATCGGTAGAAGTTCGCGTGGCTTCCGCCCCGATTGGCCCGTTACCCCGGGAAAAAAGCGGACGCAGCGCCCAGAAAACGGGCGCTGCTGGCGGCGAGCCCGATCGCTGTCCAGGCTCCCCTGCGGTACGATTCCCTTCCTTGCCGCACCCCCGACGTGGTCATTGCCGCGTCGGCGGGTTCAAAATTGAATTACTGATCTGCGGAGCGGGGGCTTGATTGTCCCCTTTGGTTGGAAAGATTTCGGCTGGAAAGATTTCCTCTCTTGGAGAGATGGAATCTTTAAAAATTTCTAACGGCAGGACCGTACTTTTGTCGCCCAACTTTTTGGCTGGCTCCCGTGTTTGCCGATAAACGGAAAAAGTATGGACTCCCCGATAAATCCCACGAAAGTGATTACAAACGCGCACCTGGCGAAGGCGATGAGCTATTCGCAATACCGCGCCCTGGTGGATGATCTGTTGAGGGAAGGCAAGACCACTGGTCCCTACCAGTCGGCCCGGATGACGGAATACACCGACCTGAACGTACACCGGATGAACCGCGTCGAGAAGACCGTCTCCCTGAATACGGAAGTGACGGAGGCCTTGATGAACGTGTCGAGAAACCTGATCTGGGTCGTACTCACCGAAGGCTGGTGCGGGGACGCGGCGCAAAACCTGCCCGTGATCGCCAAGATCGCCATCGCTTCGGGAAGCAAGATTGATCTGAAGCTGCTGCTCCGCGACGAAAACCCGGAAGTGATGGATGCTTACCTGACCAGCGGGGGGCGTTCAATCCCTAAGCTGATTTGCCTGGATGCCGACACGCGGGAGGAACTGGGAACCTGGGGACCCCGTCCCGCCGTGGTGCAAGTTTTGGTGATGGCCCACAAGGCCGATCCGCAGGGAGTGAGCCACGAACAGTTCATCGAAACCATACACGCGTGGTACGCCCGGGACAAATCGCAGCACTTGCAGCGGGAACTGGCCGAATGCCTGGTAAACTGGAAATAAAAAAGCCTCCACGAGAGGCGAAGGCTTTTTTCCACACACAATGAAACGTAAACAGGCATTTCACTCAGACTTACGAGGAAAGCGGTTTCGAAAGATTTTTTCGGCGGTGTTTTCTCACCTGACTGGCTTGCCCACCACGTCCTTGGCTTTCCCGGTTTCCCGGGTCCCGGCGGCAGCGGAAGTCTTGCCTGACGAATCCGCTTCGTCGGCGATTTCCTGAATCTCCACGCGGACGGCTTGTCCGGAGGGCCGGATGCGCGTGCCGTAGCGGGTGGCGTATACGTAGGTAAATTCCGCGCCCATAAATAGGATGACCGAACTGTAATAGACCCACAACAGGATGATGATGATGGAGCCCGCCGCGCCGTAGGTACCCCCGATGTCGCTCTGGCCGATGTAGAGTCCGATCAGGAATTTGCCCAACGAAAACAGGACGGCGGTGAAAAGGGCGCCTTTCCACACGTCGGCGTACTTGATTTTCACGTCGGGCAGTACTTTCAGGATAACCGCAAACAACAGCGTGGATATTCCAATGGACAACAAAAAGTTGACTCCCTGCAGCAGCACTTCCCCGACCTGGGGCAGTAGGGAAGCAAAGTATTTTCCTGCGAGGGCAATGGCCGCGTTGAGCACCAGCGATACCAGCAAAACAAAGCCGATCGAGAGCACAATGGCAAAGGAGAACAGGCGATCCCGGACCATTCCCCACGCGCCGTTCTTGGGTTTCGACTTCACGCCCCAGATGGTGTTGAGGGAGGTCTTTAATTCGTTGAACACGCCGGTGGCACCGAAAATGAGCGTGGCAATGCTCAGGACGGTTGCCACGATACCGGATTGTTTGGCGTTCGCGTTTTCCACCATTTCCTGCACCTGCTTGGCCGCTTGCTCGCCCATCAGCCCGTTGAGTTGCTGGTAAATTTCGCCGCGCGTGGCCTCTTCCCCGAAAAAGAAGCCGGCCACGGTGATTGCGATCAACAAGATGGGCGCCAGCGAAAACACCGTGTAGTAAGCGAGCGCCGCGGCCAGGCTGAGGACGTTGTCTTCCAGGAAGGAGCTGAATAGGTCCTTGGTAAAACTCCAGATTTCCTTTGGGTTGAAACGCATGGTTGGGGGTTGGTAACAATGGGATAGTTATGGGAAGCAAAGCGAGGGGGAAGATTCATGGCTAATCCATTCCTCCGGTCAACTGCCGATGGGGTTGACGAAAAACGCTTCCGGTTTGTTGCGTTGAATGCTTCAACGCACCCAAAATTCACTTCCTTCCTACCAAATACACCCCCAGTAGAATCATTCCACCGAGCAGAACTTTGTCGGGCGTGAGCGAATCCTGGCCCAGACCCACGGCGATCAAACTTGCCAGCAGCGGTTGCAGGTAAATGTAGATACCCACCACGGAAGGCGTTACGTATTGCAACGTCCAATTGTTGAGCAAGTACGCCAAGACCGTCGCTCCCAGGATGATGAACGCCAAAGCCAGCCAGGTCAAAAGCGGCATCGCGGCCCAGTCCACCTGCCCGATCTCCCCCATACTGAACGGCACCACGGGAATTAAGCCGAACACGAAAGCCCACCGGGTAATGGTAAGGGCGGAATACTTTGCCGACAACGGTTTGACCAGAATCAGGTACGTACCGAAGAACACCGTGCTCAGCAGCAGGATCAGGTCACCGGCCAGCGTTCGGCTATTGAACGAGAAGTCCTTGCCGGCCAGCAACATCACCGTTCCCCCGGCGCCCAGTAACAGCCCCGCCGCTTTGACCCCCGTAATGCGTTCCTTGAGCACGACGGCGGAGAGGAGAAAAACCAGGATCGGCGTGGTCGTCACCAGCAGCGAAGCATTGATGGGGCTGGTCAGACTCAGGCCTTTGATGAAAAGGAGTTGGTTGACCGCAATCCCGCAGAGGCCGCACAGGAAAAGCAGGTAATAATCCCGCCGGGACACTGTCCGTTGCGGATGCCCGCCCCGCGAAAAATTACTCCCTGGGAGGCCATCGGGCGAGAGGACGTCCCGGTGGGTAGTCAAGCGGTGGGTTAGCCAGAACAGGCCGGAACCCACCATCACCCGCAAGCCCACCAGTCCGAAGGGCAGGATATAGGCGGGGGTAACCGACTTGGCAATGCTGTAGTTGGCGCTGTAGAGAACGGCCACCGTCGTGAGGGCCAAGTGGACTTTTACCGTTTGATTCACGCCCGCAAGTTGGGTATTTTCCCGTACTTTACTCCCTGATTCAACCTTCCCGATTCGTCATTCGTCGCTTACCTATGCTTTTCCAGGCCCCTGCCCCCCTTGCCGAACGCCTGCGTCCCCACTCGCTCGACGCCGTCGCGGGCCAGCCGCACCTGGTGGGACCCCATGGCGTGCTGCGGAAAGCCCTCCTTTCGGCGGCTGACCGTCCCGGCAGTGTTCCCTCGATGATTTTGTGGGGGCCGCCCGGCGTGGGCAAGACCACGCTGGCCACCCTCATCGCCACTCAGCTACGACGGCCTTTTTTCACGCTGAGCGCCATCAGTTCGGGCGTCAAGGAAGTGCGCGAAGTAATTGACAAGGCGCGATTGTCGGGCAAAACCGTGCTGTTCATCGACGAGATCCACCGCTTCAACAAGGCGCAGCAGGATGCCTTGCTCGGCGCGGTGGAAAAAGGCTGGATTATCCTGATCGGCGCCACCACCGAGAATCCCTCCTTCGAGGTCAACTCAGCCCTGCTTTCGCGTTGTCAGGTGTACCCGTTGAAGGCGCTGGAAAAGGAAGACTTGATCGGACTGCTTCAGCGGGCACTCGACGAAGACGACGTACTCAAAACCCGGCGAATCGAACTACGGGAGACCGAAGCCCTGCTGCGCCTCTCGGGCGGGGATGCCCGCAAGCTGCTTAATCTGCTCGAGTTGGTGACCGAAACGTTCCGCGACGACCCGCTGGCGATTACCGACGAAGCAGTAATGCAGGTGGCCCAGCGCCGCGTGGCCCTCTACGACAAGAACGGCGACCAGCATTACGACGTCGTTTCGGCGTTCATCAAGTCCATCCGGGGCAGCGATCCCAACGCGGCCGTGTACTGGCTCGCCCGGATGATCGAAGGCGGCGAAGACGTCAAGTTCATCGCCCGGCGGCTGGTGATCCTGGCCTCCGAAGACATTGGCAACGCCAATCCCAACGCGCTGCTCATGGCCACCAACTGCTTTCAGGCTGTGAACCTGATTGGCTATCCGGAGGCGGACATCATCCTTTCGCAGGCAGTGGTCTACATGGCTACGTCCGTCAAGAGCAACGCGTCGTACAAGGCGATCAAAACGGCCAAATCCGTGGTGCGCGACCGGGGCGACCTGCCCGTTCCCCTCCACCTCCGCAACGCACCCACCAAATTGATGAAGAACGAGGGCTACGGCACCAACTACGCTTATTCGCACGACTACGCCGGCAATTTCGTGCCCCAGGAATACCTGCCGGAAGGCCTCCAAGGCACCGCTTTCTACGATCCCGGCAACAACGCCCGCGAAAACGAACTGCGGAACTACCTGCGCAGATTGTGGGGCGACAAGTACGGGTATTGAGCGGTCAGCGCTGGAAAGGTTACGAAATTCCTTGAAAAGATCACTTGCTCACTACTGGCAGGGTCACGTGGGAAGCGTGCGTCCGGGAGCGGAATACGCGCTGGGTGGCGGGCTGGAAGTCGGTTTCCCGGGCGGCGAAAATGTTGTCGACGTAGCGTTGCGGATTGCGGTCGATGACGGGGAACCACGTGCTCTGCACCTGCACCATCACCTTGTGTCCCTTCAGAAATGTGTGGTCCTGGCCGTGGATGTCAAGGGTGTACGCCTGCACTTGGTTGGCGGGAATGGGCTCGGGGGTGGAAAAGCTGTTGCGGAAACGCCCGCGCAGCACCTCGTTGGATACCATGAGTTGATAACCACCCATCTTGGGCGCTTCGGAGTACGTTTCGGGATACACGTCGATCAGCTTCACGATCCAATCGCTGTCGGTGCCGGAGGTAGCGGCAAACAGGTGCGTCAGGATGTTCCCCGACACGGTTAGGTCTTCGGCCAGCGGTTCGGTTTCCCAACTGAGTACGTCGGGACGCTGGTGGGCGAAACGCTGGTCGCCCACCAGCCAGGTGTACCAACCCGAGCCGTTGGGAAAATACGTCGGCTCGATGGGGCGGGGACGGTACGGTACCGGGTGCGCCGGGTCGGACACGTAGCCGTCAAACGCTGCTTCGTCCGACGCGGGTGGCTCGAACGAAAGTCGCCCGTTGGCGTGAAAGTAGAGGTTGCGGTTGGTTACGTTCCGGCGGGGAGGCCAGGCCTCGTGCGATTCCCACCGGTTGGTGCCGCTGCGGAACGTGAGCGCTTCGGGCAAGGCCAGCTTTCCTTTGTCCTTGAGGAAGTAAGCAAACCACGGCGCCTGGATTTTTTCCCGAAAATATTTTCCCGTGCTACTCCCAAAATCGATGTTACCCAGCTTGTTCCCTTCGCCCGCCCAACCACCGTGGTTCCAGGGACCCACCACCAGGTAGTTCTGCCGCTTGGTGTCGTGCTTTTCCAACTCCTCGTAGATTTTCATCGGACCGTAGAAATCCTCCTGATCCCACCAGCCCGCCACGTTGAGGGTCGGCATGGTGACGCGGGTAAGGGAAGGGGCGGCGGCCTGCCGTTGCCAGAAAGCATCGTAATTGGGGTGCGCCACGTAATCGTTCCAGGTGGGGATTTTGTGGTGCAAGTACTTCTCGTTCACGTTGGCGAGGCTTCCCAACCGCAGGTACCATTCGTAGGTGTCGTAGGCATCGAACGTGAACTGTTCATTTTCCTTGGAGGTTTCCATCATCGTGGCGTACTCGAAACCGTAACTCAGGCGGAAGGCGCCGTTGTGGTGAAAATCGTCGCCCAGAAACATGTCGGCGGGAGAAGCTTGCGGCGACACGGCCTTCAGCGCCGGGTGCGGGTCGAGCATCGCCATCACGGTGGTCCAGCCGTCGTAGGAGACGCCCAGCATGCCCACGCGCCCGTTGTTGTTAGGCACGTTTTTGACCAGCCAATCCACGGTGTCGTAGGCATCCGTGCTTTCGTCAATCGCCCGCTGGTCCTTCGGATCGCGCACTGAGCGCTGCATCACAAACTGGCCTTCGGACCGGTAGCGCCCCCGGATGTCCTGAAAAACGAAAACGTATCCTTCGTCCGCCAGTTCCTTCAGCGGACCGTCGAACCGCCGGTCGGCTCCGTCCACGCCGTACGGGGTACGCACGAAAAGGATGGGCAACCGCTCCCGCGGGCTTTTGGGCGCGTAGATCGCAGTGTGAAGTTTCACCCCGTCCCGCATCGGAATCATTTTCTCCGTTTTCTCAAACGGCCCCCGCGAATCCGACGTGGACTGCGCCCGGACGGAGAAAACCGAGAGGCAAACGCCCAGGGTCAGCAGCGGACAAAAATGGGAGAAGAGTGGCGGCATGCGATGAATGGACTCGAATCAGTAAACCGGCCGGATGGCAATCCACCAATATTTACCGGAGGAAACGATTTTAATGGGCTGATTAGAGGCTTCGGCTGCGCTCAGCCTAACTTTAAATCGACAGTTGATCGTATGTCAGGCTGAGCGCAGTCGAAGCCTTTTACCGGGTTTCGACCGTTTACTTCCGGTAATCCAGGGCGGGTTTGCGGTCGCCCAGCAGGGCGCTGTATTTGAAGTCAGCCCCTCGTTTTTCCTCGAATTCCTTCTTGGCCTTTTCGAGGGTGGCGGGCGTCCTGAACAAGTCGTACGCCGTCAGGGCCAGGGTTTTGGCGGCCACCAGCATCCCCTTCGTGCCAATGCTCCGCCCCCCGCTGGCAACGGCTTGCCAACTGTGCGCCGGAGTGCCGGGCACCCAGGTGGCCGTGCCCAATCCCACCGTGGGCACCGCCCAACTCACGTCGCCCACGTCGGTCGAGCCCGAGCCGGCCCCGGTCGGGACGCCGAACGGCTCGATTTTGGCGGCGGCCTCCAGCGGTTTTTTCACCATCCCGGTGGTGGCCCGGATCTGCTCGGCAAAGGCTTTCTCCTCGTTCGTGTAGGCGACGCCTCCCACCTTGGTCAGGTTCCGGTGCATCACGGTCGCCAGCGTTTCGTTGGGCAGCAGGTTGTACACCCCCCCGATGACTTCCCTTTCCACGCGGGTTCCCGTCCCCATTGCCGCTCCCTCCGCCGCCTTCTCAATCCGGCTCCAGGTGTCGCGCACCACCCCGATATCCTGGTGACGGGCGTAGTAGTACACTTCGGCGAAGGCCGGTACGACGTTGGGCGCCTCGCCGCCCCGCGTGATGACGTAGTGAATGCGGGCGTCGGAATCCACGTGTTCGCGCATCATGTTCACCATGTAGTTCATGGACTCCACCCCGTCGAGGGCCGAGCGGCCACGTTCGGGCGCGGCCGCGGCGTGGGAAGCCAGGCCGTAGAAGCGGAACTTGCCGGTGATGTTGGCCAGCGTCGTGGTTGGATTGGCCTCGTTGTCGTCGCCCGGGTGCCAGTGCAACACCGCGTCCGCGTCTTTGAAAAGACCGGCCCGCACCATATACACCTTGCCCGAGCCGCCTTCTTCGGCGGGCGTACCCATCAGCTTGATCGTGCCCTTCGTTTTCGACCTGGCCAGCCAGTCCTTGACGGCCACGGCCGCGGCCACCGAGGCCGTGCCGAACAGGTGGTGGCCGCACCCGTGCCCGGGTCCGCGTTCCACCAGCGACTTGGGTTCGGCCACGGTATCCTGCGACAAGCCGGGCAGGGCGTCGTATTCCGCCAGAATCACAATGACGGGCTTGCCCGAACCGTAGGAGGCCACGAAAGCCGTGGGAATTTCCGCCACGCCCGCCTCCACGGTAAAGCCGGCTTTCTTGAGTTCGGATTGGAGCAAGGCCGAACTCTTTACTTCCTGGTAGCCCACTTCGGCAAAGCCCCAGATCTGCCGGGCCACGTCGGCGTACTCCGCCCGGCGGCTTTCAATGGAGGCAATGAGTTGAGTGGAGGCATCCTGCGCCGGGGAGGGGAGCGCGAACAAAACGATTAGGCAAACGAGCGGGTAGATTCTTTTCATACGGATTCCGGAGGTTTTAGGAATGAAGTCCGGAAGGTAGTTTTTCCGATTGGGAAAAGCAAAACGGGTTTGTCGGATGAATGTCCAAGAGGCATTGCCAGTGGGTTAGCTCATTGGATAATGAGGCGGATGGCAAATCTTGATGAGCGAAAGGCAGGCATTGTCAATTCCGACCAGTGGAGAAGCCCAGCGTGGAGGCACCGCCCCGTTATTACCTCCTACCCCCAAGGTACTGCACTCCTCCCCTAGTCATCCTGA
>JACMKY010000058.1 GCA_014379925.1 Cytophagales bacterium
ATCGGGGCTGGGGTTCCAGGCGGTGGGCGTGCCAGTGGTGGCGTTGAGGGCAGCCAGGAAGGTGCGCGGCTGGTCGCCGATCTGGGTGAAGTAACCGCCCACGTAGAGGAGGTTGCCGCTCAGAGCCAGCGCGTTGACGAGACTGTTAGTCCCCGGGTTGAAGGCCGCGTCCACGGTTTTGTCGGCCAGGATGTGGGCTACGTAGAGGCGGTTCTGGCCGCCGATCTGGGTGAAGCCGCCCCCCACGTAGTAGCCGCCCGCCCCGTCGGCCGCCCAGGCGTTGATTGCCCCGTTGGAACGCGGGAAATTCTGGTCGGGTAGGCTGCCCCCGCCCGGCAAACGCGCCACGCTGCTGGTGTTGTAGCCGATGGTAGAGAAACTGCCCCCTACGTAAACCGTGTCGCCGGCGCGCTGGATGGTGTTGACCGTGCCGTTGGTTTCGAAGCTGCTCGGCAGCAACGTTTGGGCCCACAGCGGCCCGCTGGCCAGCAAGCATAGCCAGCACAATGGTAGAAGCTTCTTCATGGGGAAAAAGTGAGGATGGTTAGGGACGGATTGGCAATCGGCAAGTGGGTGGTAGGCGAAGCTACCCAACCGCCCGGGAGCGGCCGCGTCTCCTTCGGTTGGCGAGAGGATTGGCGGAACCAGCGCATTCCACTGCTTGTCGCAAGCCCTTCGGCCGTAGCGTCAGCCAGTCAATGTCTCACTTCTTCACTTGCCTTCTTGGGAGAAGACAAGTGAATTACGTTTCCCGTGCGGAGGGATTTGGGCGTTCGGCGGCTGGCGTAGGGCTTGACGTTACGGTCTCCACGAAGGCAGTCGGACAAAAAATGAAGGAGCCTGTTTAACGTTTCTAAGTGGGGGACAAGCTGGAGAAAACCGTAGTCAATATCAATACCCAAGAATGGGTATTCTTTCGTTTTACCGGCGGGTGAATATTATCTTTTTGTTAAGTCCCGGGGCGGGACGCTCCCAAAGAATTCTCCGGAAAGCCACCGGCGAACGGCGCGGGCTAAACCAAAGCAATTGCTACCACCCACGGCGAAGGAATCACGCGCTCATCCGCCATCTTCGCCGCAAAGGTCGACGGCTGGAACCCAAGACAAGCAGTGGAAAAGCTGCTGACTGGTCAGAAAATCGCCCTTTGTCCACTAACGAAGGGCAACTGCCTCCGCAATAAAAACCCCGCGCTGCACGGAGCAACGCGGGGTTCAATGCGTAATTACTCGTCAGGAGCCGCCTACACCGTGACCGTAGTGGCCGCCGACGGGGCAGTAGCCGTGACCGGAGCGGTCTTCGGCTCCGACCGGGCGGGTTCCTGAATCACCCGGGCGCCGGCGCGCGGGGTAATGTAGCTCCACATCCAGATGATAAGGGTGGAAAGCTGGTTCTTGAATCCCACCTGATAAATCAGGTGAACGAACAACCAGGCCAGCCAGCCGATTAGTCCCCTGAATTTCAGTTTACCCACTTCCGCAATGGCCGTTGCCCGGCCAATGGTTGCCATGTTTCCCTTGTCGAAATAGTGAAAAATCTGCCGGGGTTTTCCTTTCAATTCGTCCCGGATCGTCCGCGCCACGTGGCGTCCCTGCTGCATGGCCACGGGTGAAACGCCGGGCAGCGGCTTGCCTTCCTCGTCCTTGAACATCGCCATGTCGCCGACGACGAAAATCTCTGGATGCTGCTCCAACGAGCAGAAAGGAGTGACGATGACCCGCTTGCCCTTGTCCACCGGAACGCCCAGCTTCTCGGTAAACGGGTTGGCTTCCACGCCCGCGGCCCAGATGATCAGGTTGCTCTCCAGCAGCGTTCCGTCGGGCAGGTGAACCCCCCGTTCGTCGATGTTCTGCACGCGGGTACCCGTCATCACCTTCACCCGCCGCTTCTCCAACTGCTCCTTGGTGTAGGCCGAGAGGTCGGCCGAAAAAGAGGGCAACAGTTCCGGTCCCGCTTCAATGAGGGTGACCTTAATCGAATCGGGATGAACAAACCGAAATTCCGTACTGATGATCTGCCGGGACAATTCGGCGATGGAACCGGACAGTTCCACCCCCGTCGGGCCACCGCCGATGATGATGTAGTTGAGTAGTTTGGTGGCCAGCTCCGGATGAACTTCGGCCTGTTCGAAAGAAAAGAGCAGGCGTTTGCGAATTTCCAGCGCATCCACAATGCTCTTGAGTCCCTCTGTGTGCTTTCGCCACTCATCTTTGCCGAAGTAGCCCGTCCGGGCACCCATCGCCAGAATCAGGTAG
>JACMKY010000059.1 GCA_014379925.1 Cytophagales bacterium
AGGCCAAATTCTCACTGACTTCCCGGGAAAGGTATTCTACCCGAACCTTGGCACCGCTGGCGCTGAACCGGGCCGACGCCCAATCGTAACGCGGGTCTACCTGGCGCCCACCCCTTTCGTAAGCCCCCCACTCCCCCATGAGGGTGGCATCCTCTCCTTGCCAGGTATGCCGTTGCCAAAGCGTCGGATCGCCGTTAACAAAGCGATTGAGACCCTCTTCGAACTGAAGCAAGAACGCCCCAAAACTGGAGTCGACCGCTTTCGCAACGCTATTTTCGGTATGGCTCGGGTCGGGTGAGACGCTCGGCCAGCGCTCATAGGAGCCAGAAGTGCAAATACCCAGGCCATAGATCGGATCCTGGGCAAAGGCCCCGCCGCCGCTGAGCAGCAGCAGCAGCAATAAAATACGTTTCATACAGTAAGCAATGGAATTGAGTAAACCGCTGGCCCGCGTCGTTTTCCGTCCGTAGAGCCATCCGCGCCGTAAGGCTCGCCTTTTCCCGGTTCAAGCAGTCAGCCCGGTCATTCGCAAAAGTAACGGCTCGTCGGCGCGGCTGAAATAGTACTTTCCTACCATATTGTGGCCAATGATGGCCGCTTCCCGGTCCACCCCGGCCAGCCGGTTGGCCAACGACACCAACCGAAGAAAGCCCTTCAAAAGCAGCAGGTTGGCGACGCTCGCTCCGAACACTTTCCGGATGCCGATCTCTTCAGTCCATTTCCGCGGCGGCAAGCGTTGGCGTCGAATCTGGTCAGGACAATCTAAGAGCGCTACCTGGATTGCCCGGCCGCTGGCTGGGCAACTCAATTAACGAAATGGGCAGTGCAGGAGGCTAGCCGGTGGATGGTGGCTGGTGCGGCGGGGAAAAGTAGCCTGTTCGGTTGATTTACGCAATATTGACCGGAAACTCTTCATCATCCAGTTTAGCGTTTTAGGCATCACGCTACCCTTGTCTTTCGCTCAGCCAGGTCATCATTACCGATTGCCTCAGCGGGGAACTGCGAATGGAGACAAAAGAAGGAGCGCGCGGCAAATTCAGCATCCAATTTCCACGGACAACGACAGCCATTGCCCTTTGCTTGGCGAACATCCGCCGTAAATCCAGGGATGACTGACGTATCACCGGGCTATTTATTAGTCGGCCGTTGATCTAAGACAGGCGGTAATAACGAGGATGATTGCCAGCGTTGATGCGATAGTCCGAACGGTGTGTAGCCGGTTCCAGGGCACTTCAAACGCAATTCGTTGAGCGGCAATTTCCGAAACTGAAGCGGATTGTAAATTAAAAGCATCCAGGATCTCATTCAAAGGAACATTGCCGACTATTGTGACGCCCACAGCGCCAACGAGATACACGATCGTGGCGGCCAGTAAAAACCAGAAGCGCTCCGGTGCCGGCTGTGCAAAATGTACGTACGTACTCAGCGGCAACAGCAGAGCCGCCCCCGAAAAAACGGCAAAAAAAACAGGATTCAAAATTGCCCGATTAATGGATTGCATGGCGGTTAAGTAGGCGGTATCTGATAGGCGGTTCAGCCCTGGATTGACCGAACAGGAATAGGCATAGAAAAGCCCAGCTATCAGAGCGGTTGTCGTTGCGGTGCCTCCGAGCAGTGCGTCTTTCATGTTGAACCCACTTTTGTTTGCAGAAGAACCCTTCGCTTAATCAAGCGAAGGGTCGACACAGCCATTGTTAAACTACCGTGTTTCGTTCTCTTTTAACATATTTTTTGAATCAGACACTACTGTTGGGCTAGTTCCCCGGCCCAGGCACCCGTAGCGGCCGTTTTCCGAACGTAGTCGGTGAAATCGGTGGGTTTCCGGCCCAGTGCCAGTTCGACACCGTTGGTCAAGGTGGCGTTTCGGCCATCCAAGACTTCGGCGAACAGATAGGTTAACAGGCCGATGTACTCGTCAGGGACACTATGTTCGGCGAGAACGGCGGTGTAGGCTTCGATGGAAACCGGCTCGTAGTGTACCGACCGGCCCGTCGCCCGGGCAATTTCGCCCACCGCCTCTTCAAACGACAGCAGACGCGGCCCAGTCAGTTCGTATAGCTGACCGGCGTGTCCTTCCTGGGTCAATGCGGCAACGGCCACGTCCGCGATGTCATCGGCGTCAATGAAAGGCTCACCGACATTGGTCACCGGCAGGGCAACGTAGCCCGCCAGTACCGGTTCCAACAGGTAGCTCTCACTGAAATTTTGGCTAAACCAGCTCGCTCGCAGGATCGTCCAGTCGGCTCCGGCCTTCACCACGATCTGTTCGCACTCCTGGGCTTCGGGCTCACCGCGACCCGATAACAGCACCAATTGTTGGACGCCGCTTTTTACCGCCATTTCGGCAAACGACCGTATCGCATCGGGCGCTCCCGGGACGGCTAAATCGGGCTGATACGCAACATAAACGGCGTTAATACCCTGAAGTGCGGGTTTCCAGGTTGTTCGATCCGACCAGTCGAACGGGGGTTCACCGGAGCGCGACCCGACGCGTACCGGCCATCCACCGTGGGTGAGCCGCTGCACCACCCGGCTACCCGTCTTTCCGGTACCGCCCAACACCAATGTCTTCTTTTTGGGGCTTTCATTTGCCTTGTCCATCATTTTGCGCGTTTAATGAATCGAATGAGGTACTTTTTTAGCAAAAGTAGGGTGGTCCCCAACGGCATAATAGAACGAAACCGACAGCAGGCTATTTAATGACGGCAGGAAAGTTGTCAACCATTTCGTAAGCCTGTGAACGGGCGAAACAGAGGCAGGTAAATTTTATGAAGAAGTGCAAAGCGCCTGTTTGTCAACGTTTAGTCAAACAGGCGCTTTTAATGACAGCGGTAAATCGATAAAATCACCAAACCTTTTTACGGCCACGGCAATTTCTGTTTTCGAAATACCAAGCGGCATAAATGGGGTTAACGTCACCTCAACGGTATTTTTTCTGAAGGCGCGTTTCCAAGTGCCAACGACCTGCCCGTCAATCACAATCGTCGGTAAAAAGACGCCGTTGCCACCCGGAACAATTTTACGCGCGTGCTCTCCCGCCAACACATCGCGGCGATCTTTATAACCGAGCAGGTATTCATCAAAACCAGGAAGCAGGTAAACACCGAGTGCATCTGGCATTTGATGATCCGCAGCGCACTGGGTCAGCCAATACTCTTTCGTGCCTTGTTTTGAGACCAGGCTGGCTCTGGCCGATTCCAGACCCGCCCGCGCATCGGCCAGTGTTAGTCCCGCCCAACCCGCGAAGTCGTTAATGCTTGCCGGTCCACGGCTGGCGAAATAGCATTGGGCAAGCTCAGCCAGTGCGTCTTCGCGGGACAGTTGGCGGGCGTCGGGTATCCATTCGTCGAGCAACACAAAGGTTTGCTCTTTGCCCTGCATGGGTCCGTGGCAGACCAGGCCTTCCTGGGCCACGTACCACAGAATGTGATAGCCGCGCTGGCCTTTGGGATTGATCTGAGCGGCTTCCAATAGTTGCATCATGGCCGTGCGCGAAAGCCGCTTACCTCCCTGAAGAGCGTGATGAAATAGCTGCCGGCAGCGCTCTAAGATTTTAGCATCGAGTTCCAGCTGCTTCAGACGCAGTTTGTCGGCGGCCAATTGGCGTGGTGCCAAAAATTTCAGCATCCACTTCGCGTTTTCGGCGGGCACAAAATGAAGCGTACCCCGCATCGGCCAAGTCAGAACAATCTTCCTCTCAGCGATAGCTTGCTCAATGTCGGTCCGCCTCGTAACGTTGGTGCGCAGGCCAATGGCCCAAAGTACCTGTTGATAATCCTGCGCCTGCATCGCCCCCATCCATTGCACAACTTCCGCGGGGCGGCTGAATTGCCCACCGGCGATGCGCTGATTCAGCAGGCGATAATGGGCTATTTCCCGGTTTGTCATCAATTTTATGCTTATCCAATGGCACCGCGCGCGAAGCTACGGAGCACGGCTACGCCAGGCCGAAGTTTTTCTGCATCATCGCCAGGTATTCTTCGTCGGTCATCTGGGCTTTGGCGGCCAGTAACTGTTGGGCATCCGCGCCGGCAAGGTAGCGCAGTTGGGGCCGGCCATCGGTGGCCGCCGAGTAAATGACTTCGGCAATTTGTTCGGCCGTGGAAAACGTGCCCCCCCGGCCACTGAACGCATCCAGCACGCTGCGCACCTGGCCGACGTAGGGATTGGCCTCGTCGCCCGGATCCACGGTCATTTGCAGCGAGCGGCCGGCGAAATCGGTGGCTACGCCCCCGGGAGCCACCACTTTTACCCGAATGCCAAACGGGGCCAGCTCAAACCACAGCGACTCGGAAAAGCCATCGAGTCCGAATTTGGTGGCGTGGTAGAGTGAATTCATGGGAAAAGCCGTACGCCCACCCACCGAGGTGATGTTGATGATAACGCCGGATTGCTGGGTCCTGAAGAGCGGCAGCACCGCCCGCGTGACGGAGAACACGCCGAATAGGTTGGTGGCAAACTGCTGCTGAATCTGCGCATCCGTCGCGGCCTCAAACGGGCCGACCAGTCCGTAGCCGGCGTTGTTGACCAGCACGTCCAAGCCACCAAAATCGTGGTGAGCCTGCTGCACCGCGCGGGTCACGTTTGCCCCGTCGGTTACGTCGAGGGCGTAGACCCGGACGCCGGGCAGGTCGTCAAATTTGGCGTCGGCGGGATTGCGCATGGTGGCGGCCACCTGCCAGCCGTGTTGGGCAAAGAGGCGAACGGCCGCCGCGCCGATGCCAGTGGAAGTGCCGGTGATGAAAACGGTTTTAGCCATTTGAAAAGAGTGAATTGGGAGGTGGAATGGTGTCGGACCGGTATGGCCTTCGCCCTGAGAAAGACGTTTCGCCGCCGACAATAGTGTATTCCAACCGATTTTTTCGCAAAGCATTGGTCCGCTACTTTTCCCGGCACCTCCGCTACCAGCGGCGGTAATTTCCGGAAGCGCAAGCCCGCGCTGGTGGCCATCGTCAGCAACGAGGAAGGCCGGGCCCACTGCTGAATCAACCAGAAGGGTTTTGGGCTACTTCGAGGCGGGACAACGGGTGGACTACGACTTCAAGCCTGTATCCCAAAGCGGCCCTCCGTGTTCCTGGATTGTTCGTCCGAAGGCAGCCGGTAAAGTGGCTTTTTCCCCGGGATTGACGTAAATTTCGGCCGGAAATCGGGTGTGGACAATTCCGCGCTCGGCTACGCTTTCGTTCATCCCCCAACTATGTTGCTCCGCTGGCTCCTACCCTTGGCCATCTTCACGGGTGGATCGTTCGAGACGGTACTCGCGGCGACGCCTCGCTCGGCGGCAAAACCGATTTTAGGCGGGCGCCAATCGGACCCGGGAATCACGTTCCCTTCCGGGCGGGAGGCAGGTTTGCCCTTGCTTCGCAACTACCACCCCCGGGAGTTCGCTTCCCTTACCTCATTTTCAGACACTTGGTGCGTGCTGCAAGACCAGCGGGGCGGGATGGTCTTCGGCAACACCGGTGGCATTCTCCTCTACAATGGCGCGGGCTGGCAATTCGTGGAAACGCCCGCCAAGAGCATCGTCCGTTCGCTGGCCATCGACGCGGGCGGGCGGATTTACGTCGGTGCTTCGGATGATTTGGGGTACTTGGCGCCGGGTAAAAACGGAAAGTTGGCGTACGTTTCCCTGCTTGCTCACCTGCCGCCCGAAGTCCGGAAGTTCGGCGACATCCGCCATACCCTCGCTACGCCGGAAGGGGTGTGTTTTCTGACGAATGGGTACTTGTTGCGCTGGAAAGACGATCGTTTCCAGCGTTGGAAAGCCACCACCTCTTTCTCTTTCCTGGGTTTTGTCGACGGCAAACTGTATTTGCAGCAGTCCGGGAACGGGTTGTACACCCTGGAAAGGGAGCAACTGCGGCTGGTTTCCCGTCAGGCGATTTTTACCCAAACGAAGGTATCCGTGGTGCTGCCCTTCGACGCGGAAAACCGGCTGGTCGGGACGAGCGACCGGGGCCTTTAGAAAATACTGGTAAATCGCTGTTGCATGCGAAGATTCGGTTGACTAAATAGCCCCGTGTGTCCCGTTCAGTAGTTGAATCAGGAAGATCATGCGCAAGTATTTCATCGCAAGTTGGGTGGGCCTGATCGGGTTGCCGGCTTTCCTGTTGGCACAAAGCCCGGACCGCAGTCGGCCGCCAGCATCCGGGATGCTCGAATCACCGCCGATCACGTCTGAACCAGTCGTGCTCGAAACGTCCACTGGCCGATTGTACGGCACGGTAGACTTACCCAGGTCCGCCGCCCCCTTCCCCGTCGCACTCCTCATTGCTGGTTCCGGCCCCACCGATCGTGACGGTAACTCCGCGGCGTTGCCCGGTGCGAACAACAGCCTCAAATTGCTCGCGCAAGGGTTAGCCACCCAGGGTATTGCCTCCGTACGTTACGACAAGCGCGGCATTGCCGAAAGTGCCAAAGCCGGGACCAGTGAGACGGACCTGCGCTTTGACACCTACGTTGACGATGCGGTGCGCTGGGGAAAACAATTGCGGGAGGACAAGCGGTTTTCTAAGCTCGTTGTAATCGGGCACAGTGAGGGCGCACTGATCGGCACGGTTGCCACCCAGAAGATGCAGGCGGACGCCTTCATCTCCATTGCCGGAGCCGGGCGTCCCGCGCCGCAATTGATTCTCGATCAGGTAAAAGGCAAGTTGCCCCCGGATTTGCAGCGTCAAACCGAGCGTGTTCTTCAGCGCCTTACCGAAGGCAAGACAACCGGCGAAGTGCCGGCACCATTGGCCGCTCTTTTCCGTCCGAGCGTACAGCCGTACCTGATCTCGTGGTTCAGGTATGATCCCGCCCAAGAAATTGCCAAAATTACCGTGCCCACCTTGGTCGTTCAGGGAACAACGGATGTCCAAGTGAGCACCGAAGAGGCGAAGCTACTGGCGAAGGCAAAGCCCGCTGCCAAATTGCTGATCGTTGAAGGAATGAACCACGTGCTCAAGGAAGTGCCGCTTGACAACGCCCAGCAAGTGAAATCCTACCGTGACGCGACCCTGCCGGTGGCGCCTCAACTGCTCAGAGAACTCGGGGTATTCATCAAGCAACCAGTAGGTAACTGAAAGAGAACGGGCGTGACAAAGGGAGTGCCTGGTCGCTGGTTGTTGCCTTTCGGATGATGGATTCGCAATTTTATATGGACGTAAACTACTAAAAATCAGTAAAGTGTATATTTTTTTCATTGCTTAAATCCCTGATGGACAGGAAGTCAACCGCTACGGTTTTACAAACCTGAAGGGAACAACCCGATTGCTGAACACGATGACCGTCAAAAGTTATTTTCTTAACCAACCGTTACAATGATCAATCGCAGGGAGTTCATCACCCGGCTGGCCCTGATACCAGGTAGTGCTTACGGGCGCTCAACGGCGTGGGCGGCACCGGAAGCGATCGCTGCTCCCGCAAAAGCCCCCCGCTTTAAACGCTTCGTTGCCGTTGTAGAACCATTTCCCCCGATTGCCTTGCCGGATCATAAGCGGGTTCCGCTCGCTAAAACGGCTTTCCCGGTAATGGCCCAAGGGGAGGTCCGTTTGAGGTTTCCCGGACTCAAAGACGAGAAGGGTTCCTACTGGCTCCGCCTGACCGCGGCCATTGATTTTCGGGAAGAGAAGCGCGTGCAGGTAGCGTTGGGAGACACGGGCCAGTCCGTCGGGGTCTTTGATATCCGGTACGCGCATCCCTTTCAGCCGTTCGAGATTCCGGTTGACAAAAAGTGGATTCCCCACATTCAGCAACGGGGCCTTTCGTTGACGCTGGCCAAAGGCAATACCGAAGCCTGGTTTTTGACACCGGGGCCAGCGATGGGTGATTTTGAGGGCTTACAACCGCAATTGCTGTTGAGCATCCGGACCGGGAACGAGCAAGCGTTCCTCGCCAATCTCTATTCGATGAACGCGTTCAGTCCCTTCGGCTGGCTGGGAGGCTGCGTGCTGGATGGGTTGCACGAGCTTGGGCGTACCGGTGATACCCAAGCACGGGCGGCCCTCGACAATCACCTCAACGTCTTCCTGGATGATCAGAAAGGCATCGTTTACGAAAACCCGATGACGGTGCCCCTGGACGGTTCCTTCAACAGCATCGAAGATTTCCTGCCCTTCGCCTGCATCGTCGATCGCTTCCCAATGCACAATTCCGTACGAAAAGCGACGGCGTTTTTGCTGGCCCGCAAGAATGCCGACGGCATCATTGTCAGCGGCAACGACATCACCACCGAGGGCTGCTATACGGTAGCGTATCCGTTGGCGGCCATCGCCAAAAACACGCGCGACGGCCAACTGGCCCAGATTGCGCTGGACCAACTCACGCACCGAATGCAGTTTTTGACCGCCGAACGGGCGATCTTCCAACGCGCCACCCTTCAGGGCGGGAAAGCCTACCGAAACTGGGGACGGGGCGTTGCCTGGTATCTGCTCGGCTCCGTAAAAACCCTTCAACTGCTG
>JACMKY010000464.1 GCA_014379925.1 Cytophagales bacterium
CTGGCAATGTTGGCGTCGGCAAGCGTACTTTGCTGCCCTGTCCTGGGAATGCACTTGACGCAATCCGCGATCATCCCGCTCTCACCGAACCAACAACGATCAACTAAATTCCCCGCCTGCCCGCCAGGGTAACCGAAAAGCAGGAGGCCAGCCGGCCGCGGAGGAGCGCCCGGAAGTCAGGTCGCGCCGCCGTCGGGGCACCAACTGACCGGTGCCGCCCGCCTGGGTGGCGATCGAACTGATTGGCGAAACCGCACCGCGCGGTTACCTTGGATTGAATTCACCCTTTCTTCCGGTGGCGGGTCGAATGGCCGGTTTATTGCGCGGGGATTAATTTGATGACCGTTCCCGGTCCTTCGGTGACGACGTACACGTAGCCGTCCGGACCTTGGGCTACCTGTCTGACGCGGGCCAGGCCATCGAACAGCTTTTCTTCGGCTACGTAACGGGTTCCGGCCACTTCCACGCGGGCCAGGTGGCGAAGCGCCAGGGCACCCACCAGCAGATTTCCCCGCCAGTTCGGATAGCGGTCGCTGGTAACAAACGTCATGCCGGAGGGACCGATGGAAGGCACCCAGTAGTGGACCGGCTGTTCCATCCCTGCCTGTTGGGTGAGGTTCGAGACGGGCGTTCCGTCGTAATCAATCCCGTAGGTAATGGTGGGCCAACCGTAGTTTTTCCCTTTCGTGATGACATTAATTTCATCCCCGCCCTTCGGTCCGTGTTCGTGTGCCCACAGGGTGCCCGTTTCGGGCTGGTAAACCATTCCCTGGGGATTGCGGTGGCCGTACGACCAGATTTCCGGCTTTGCATCGGACTGGCCCGCGAACGGGTTGTCGGTCGGAACCCGGCCGTCGTCGTGCAGACGGATGACCTTTCCGTAGTGGTTGTCCAGGCGCTGGGCGTTCGGTGCGTTGCCGCGCTCCCCGATACTGACGAAGACGTAGCCTTTCCCATCGAAGGCAATGCGGGAACCAAAGTGCAGTCCGGAGTTGACGAAGGGCTGGGCTGCAAACAGCTCCTGCCAATCCGTTAGCTGGTTTCCCTGCAACTTGGCGCGGGCCAGGGCCGTGCTCGCGCCGCCCGCGCCTGGTTTGGCGTAGGTCAGGTAGAGCCAGCCGTTCCGCGCGTAGTCGGGGTGCAGCTGGACGTCCAGCAGGCCGCCCTGTCCCTGGCTGTACACCGCCGGCACGCCCCCGATTCTTTCGCCGGACAATTTGCCCGCCTGCACCAGGCGAATTTCGCCCTTGCGCTCCGTGACCAGAATCCGGCCATCGGGCAGAAAAGCCAGGCCCCAGGGACTGTCAAGGCCAGTCGCCAGCGTATCGGCAACGAAATTCTGTTTTTGGGAGGTGATGACCTGGCCGGTAGCCGGGGTGCCCTTGTCGGCTGGTTGGACCACTTCCTCCGTTTTGCGGCAAGAAAAGAGAACCAATCCGCTCAGCAGCCCGCCGAGGCAAACGAGAAATGATTTTTTCATCGGTGAATTTTAGCAATCGGGTGATTGCTGATAGAACGAGAAACGGGACTTTATGTTATCCGCCCCGGAAGGGTTGTGTTGGATTCATACCCGTCCGGGTGTACGTTCACGAACGAACTAGCCAAGCCTTACCCACCTCATTAACCCCACTAACCCCTCGTTTACGAGCCGCTTCGGCGCGGGGCGGCCCGTGCCGACCGACTGCGAAAGCAGCCCAGTCCAACCTGTAACCTGTAACCCTTGTCCACCCTCACATTAACATGCCCGCCAAGGTGGCCGAAAGGTAGGAGGCCAGCGTGCCGCAGAGGAGTGCCCGGAAGCCCAGGGCCGCCAGATCGCGCCGCCGTTCGGGTGCCAACTGCCCGATGCCGCCCACCTGGATGGCGATTGAACTGAGGTTGGCGAAACCGCACAGCGCGAAACTGACGATGAGAACGGTTTTGGGCTGCAGCGTACCCGTTTTCAGCAGGGCCGACAGGTCGAGGTAGGCCACGAACTCGTTGATTACCATCTTGGTACCCATCAGTGACCCGGCGACCTGCACGTCCGGGCCGGGCACGCCCATCGCCCAGGCGAAACCGGCGAACAGCAGCCCCAGCAGTTGTTTCAGGCTCAGCGAGCGCAGGGCACTGTCCATTGAGCCGGCCGAGAGGCCCAGTCCCGACAGTCCGTCGGCCAGCAGCCGGCCGGCGAAGCCCAGTGTGTAGTCGAAGAGGGCCACCAACGCCAGGAAGCCGATGAGCATGGCAATCACGTTGAGGGCCACTTTCAGTCCCTCCGAGGCACCGTGCGAGATGGCGTCGATCAGGTTGGCGTTCGTTCGTCTTACTTCTACGCGCACCACCCCCTGGGTTTCGGAGGCCACCGTCTCGGGATAAACGATCTTGGCGATGACCAGCGCCCCCGGAGCCGCCATCAGGCTGGCGGCCAGCAGGTATTCGGCGGGCACACCCAGGGCGATGTAGACGGCCATCACGCCGCCCGCGATGCAGGCCATGCTGCCAGCCATTGAAGCCAGCAGTTCCGACATTGTCATGCCGGCCAGGTAGGGCTGGATCATGATCTGGGCCTCCACCTGCCCCACGAACATGCTCGCCACGTTGGAGAGGGCTTCGCTGCCGCTCACGCCCATCAGCCGGTGCATTACCCGGGCAAACACCGCCACCACCCGCTGCATGATGCCGAGGTGGTAGGCTATGCTCACCAGCACCGCCACGAAAATGATGGTGGGCACGATCTTGAAGAAAAAGATAACGTCCTGCCCGAAGGTCCTCCGCAGGGTCAGGCTGTCGGCCAGTGGACCGAACACGAACACTCCGCCCGCGTCGGAGAAGCTCAGCACGCGGGTGACGACGGCGGCCAGCCAGCCAAAAAACCGCTGCCCGATCGGAACCTTGAGAATGAAAACGGCCAACCCGAACTGAATGGCCAGGCCCGTCACGACCAACCGGTAGTTGATGGCCTTCCGGTTGTTTGAAAGCCCAAAGGCAATGCCCAGAATGAGGACCACGCCAATGAGTCCGGTGAATCTTTCCAATTAGTAAGATGAGGATTTAGCCGGGTAAAATACTTGAAAATCAAGATGTTAAAAAATGTTGTACGCCTTGATGAACCTGTCTGTAAGCTAAAATATTGATAATCAGACAAATATTTTTTAAAGTATTTACCGGCCTTCTGACAAACAATTGGTAATCAAGGTTAAATAGCATTGATAATTGAATTATTTCCCCTTGTCGGTGGCGATCACCAGCGGGAGTTTCAGTTTGTTCACCACGTCCACTACCTTCACCAGTTGTTCCACCTGGATGGACTTGTCTACCCGCAGCACCACCGTCGGTTTTTCGTGCTTGCGCGCTTCGACCGCCAGTTGCGGCGAGAGTTCGGCCAGCGAAACCGGCTTGCGGTCCACGAAGTGCTCCAGGTTGGCGTTGATCGACACGTTGATCACGTGCGTGGAAATGGCTTGTCCGGTGGTGGCTTTGGGCAGCAACAGCTTAATGGCGTTGGGACTGGCCAGCGTGGAAATGATGAGGAAGAAAAGCAGCAGGAAAAACAGGATGTCCGACAGCGAGGAGGCCTCCACCGCCGAGTGGACTTTTTTTCGTCTTCCGAAGTTCATCGTACCGGAATGGGTTTGTGGAGGATGTCCATGAAGTCAATCGCCGTCACCTCCATCTTGTTCACGTTGCGGTCGATCATCGTGTTGAGGTAGGTGAACAGGATGTGGGCCGTCACCCCGATGATGAGGCCGGCGGCGGAGGTAACCATTTTCTCGTAGATGCCGCTGGCGATGATGCCGATGCTGATGTTGTCGGCCAGCGAAATGTTGTAGAAGGCGCGGATCATTCCCACCACCGTGCCCAGGAAGCCGAACATCGGGGCGATGGCCGCGATGGCCGCCAGGATGCTGAGGTTCTTTTCCATCTGGTAGATCTCGATGCGGGCGGTGTTCTCGATGGCGTTTTCCACGTCGCGGATGGGTGATCCGAGCCGGCTCAGGCCCTTCTCGATCAGCCGGGCGATGGGGAAGGTGGAACGGTGGCACAGCTCCAGGGCACCCCGGACGTTTTCCTCGCGCAGCCGGTCCTTGATGTTGTTGAGGAAGTTGGGCTCCATGTAGCTCGCCTTGCGGATGTAGAGGTACCGCTCGATGAACAGGTACACCGAGAGCAAGGAGAGAATCAGGAGGGGAATCATGACGAATCCGCCCTTCAGGAGCAAATTAAATACGTTGAGTTCGTCGGCGGCTCCGTTGGCCGCGGCCGTGCTGTCGATGGCACTCGGGGCGTCCTGGATTACTTGCAGCAATAGATACGCTAGGGTCATTGGTCAAAAGTACGGATGGTGAAAAGAACGGACGGGTGTAAAGGATTGAATCAGGTCGGTCAAAGTGGAAACGTCGTCGGAAAGCCAATGCCCGTTGAACAGTTTCCAACCGCTTCTAAACGGTTTTGCGCGCCGCAAATTGCGGAGCCGATCCGGAATGCCGGAACGGTTTAATCCACAAACTTAGTAATACCAGACAGAATTCCCTCGCCTCCGGGCAGGGGACGAGGCCGCCGCGGAACGGTGCGTAGGTGAGGAAGCCGAAAATATCTCCGGATCAGCGGCTTTTATGGTAAATTCTGGGCTATTTATTCGTTTCTACCCCGGCGAAAAGACTTCTCTCCCGAAGTTTTCGGATGGGCGCTGGATAATTCCCGTTGGAAACCGCTGAACTTCTTCTTTTCTTGGGAGTAAATAACCTAGGCTAAATGCTCGCTCATGAAAACCAAGTTCCTTACCCCGCTGCTTGGGGGGTTCCTTTTTTGCTTGGTCGGTTCCCTTTCGGCGCAGACAGCGTTCAATTTCGACTTTGAAACCCTTTCTCCCCCGACCCGCCAACCCACGGGTTGGAA
>JACMKY010000465.1 GCA_014379925.1 Cytophagales bacterium
ACCAGGTAACGGCCGTCATCCGGGACATTCCGGCGAATTCGCACTTTCGTTTCGACTTCTTCCTGTCGATGCAGAACCTGGCCGAAAGCAAGCAGCAGAATTGGGTGAGCCACAATTTCAACACGTACCTCGTGCTGCGGAAGGATGCCAACCCCCGGCAACTGGAAGCTAAATTTCCCGAGGTGATCCGCAAGTACGTGGGGCCAGTCGTTAAACAATTGATGAACATCAACAGCATCGATGAGTTCGAGAAAACGGGCAATTTTCTCCGGTATAGCCTCCTGCCCCTCACTGACATCCACCTGCGTTCCGACCGGGTGGGGGAATTGAGTCCCAACGGCAACATTCAGTACGTGTACATTTTCTCGGTCATTGCCGCGTTTATCCTGCTGATTGCCTGCATCAATTTCATGAACCTGGCCACGGCCCGTTCCGCGGGCCGGGCCAAGGAAGTGGGCGTGCGCAAAGTGCTGGGTTCGCCGCGGTCGCGCCTGGTGGGCCAGTTCCTCACCGAGTCGGTGCTGCTGAGCGGGATTGCGTTCGCTTTGGCCGCCGGATGCGCGTACGGGCTGTTGCCCTACTTCAACCAATTGGCGGTGAAGGAGATGACCATTCCTTTCCTGACCAACCCCTGGTTGATTCCCGCGTTGTTGTTTTCCGCCCTGCTGGTGGGCCTGCTGGCGGGCAGTTACCCGGCTTTTTTCCTGTCGGCCTTCCGTCCGATTCGCGTTTTGAAGGGCCACGTGGGCCGGGGCGCCGGCAGCGGTCGGTTGCGCAGCGGGCTGGTCGTTTTTCAGTTCACCACGTCGATCGTTCTGATCGTGGGCACGGTGGTGGTTTACAACCAACTGGATTACATCCGCAACAAAAAGCTGGGCTTCAACAAGGAACAGGTACTGATCGTCAACGACGCCTACGCCCTGGGCAACGGGGTGGAATCCTTCAAAAACGAGGCATTGCGGTTGCCGGGCATCGTGGGGGCCACGGTAACGGGTTACTTGCCGATCCCTTCCTGGCGGAGCGACAATCCTTTCTTCCCGGAGGGAGTCATTCAGTCGGAGAGGGCGGTATCCATGCAATCCTGGCGGGTAGATCACGCGTACGTCAAAACTTTGGGCATGGAATTGGTGCAAGGCCGGGACTTTTCGCGTCAATTTCCCACCGATTCTTCCGCGGTGATCCTCAACGAAGCCGCCGCCAAGGTGTTCGGCTACCGGGAGCCGGTCGGCAAACGAGTCTCGACGTTCCGCGACATCAATACGAGGGAGATCCAGACTTTTACGATCATCGGCGTGGTGAAGGACTTTCACTTTGAATCGCTCCGGCAAAACATCGGGGCCTTGTGCCTGACGCTGGGCCGGTACGGCGGCTCGGTCGCCTTCCGATTGAAAGCCGAAGATGCCGCGCCGGTGCTGGCCGCCGTGGAAGCGCAGTGGAAGAAGCGGGTGTCTGGCCAACCGTTCAGCTACGGCTTTCTCGACGAAGAATTCGATGCCATGTACCGCACTGAGCAACGGATAGGCAAGATCGCCGTTTCCTTCGCCGTGCTGGCCATCGTGATCGCTTGCCTGGGCTTGTTCGGGTTGGCCGCCTTCACCGCCGAGCAGCGCACCAGGGAAATCGGCATCCGCAAGGTGTTGGGCGCCAGCGTGGGCAACCTGGTCGGCATGCTTTCCAAGGATTTCCTCCGACTCGTGCT
>JACMKY010000060.1 GCA_014379925.1 Cytophagales bacterium
GCAGTAACCAACAGGCGGTTTGGTAATATGGCGGGGCGTCTAATATTTGCTTAGCTTTTTGTTCGCTAATCGGCTTCAGTTCCAGCCGACGCATAACGCCAAGCTGTAGTTCTTGACATCAACTTTTGTAACTTTGTTCGGCAGCCGTTACGGGCTGTCGATTTTAAAATACCGCCACATTGCCAAGGAGTAGCCGTTATCAGTCATTGTAATGTTGGACTAAACCCATAGTCAAAAAATACAACAATAGAAATGAATAAGACAATCGTAGTAGTAGGTGCCACCGGGAATTTAGGAGGTAAAATCATAAATGCCTTATTAGCTAAAGGAGCAGAAGTTAAGGCAATTGTACGTATAGAAACAGACGAAAAGAAAATAAATGAACTAGAAAACAAAGGAGTTAAAGTGTACCAAATAGACACTAGCAATAAATCTGAAATTTCAAAATATTGTATGGGTGCAAACTGTGTTGTTTCTGCTTTGGCTGGTTTAAGAGAGACTGTTGTAGATGCTCAAAAAATTATTTTGGATGCTGCTGTTGAAGCGAATGTTCGAAGATTTATACCAAGTGATTATTCTAGTGATTTTACAGATTTGGTAGAAGGACAAAACAGAAATTTAGATTTAAGAAGGGAGTTTCACCAGTATCTTGACAAAGCCCCCATTAAAGCTACCACTATATTCAACGGGCCTTTTATGGACTTACTAACTACTGACATGCCTTTGATTATGTTTAAACAAAAAAGAATACTTTGTTGGGGTAGCCCAAATCAAATTATAGAATTTACCACCACCTATAATATTGCCGAATTTACTGCCGAAGTAGCAATGGATGAAGACACACCAAGATATTTAAGAATAGCAGGAGACAGATTGTCTTGTAACGACTTCGTAAAATTGCTTACAGAGCTTACAGGTAACAAGTATAAAATATTCAGGCCGGGAGGAATTAAACTTTTAAATATTATCATTAACACAACCAGATTTTTTTCGCCTTCAAAAAAAGAACTTTATCCAGCTTGGCAAGGAATGCAATATATGAGGGATATGATGGAGGGTAGAATAATATTCCAAAAATATGACAATAATAGATATCCAACACTAAAATGGACCTCAGTAAAAGAATTCTTGATTAATGAAGAGGTAAGCCTAAAATAGTTGAATTAGAAAGACACCAAAAACAACGAATCGCTAACAAGGATTAGGCAAAAGATGGGCTGACGTGCTTCGTAAAAACATTTGTGCAAAGTTTAACATTTGTGCTTCGCATGAAATTTATTGCTAAAAATCTTCCCTTCGTCAAGCCATAACCCGTTGTGTGCAACCGCTGACTTATAGCGAAAGTGACCGGGATTTGGTAAGTTTAGTTTCAAACTTTTGAGTTATGGAAAGTCGCATTATCAACATAGACCCGGATATTTTAGGTGGGACACCGGTTTTTTATGGCACACGAGTACCAATCAAGAACCTGTTTGACTACTTAGAAACCGGCGAGACCATTGACTATTTTCTTGACGACTTCAGCGGGGTGCAGCGGGAGCAGG
Source organism: Cytophagales bacterium (assembly GCA_014379925.1). GTDB lineage: Bacteria > Bacteroidota > Bacteroidia > Cytophagales > ES-bin-26 > ES-bin-26. The sequence continues at coordinate 1,545 of JACMKY010000060.1, forward strand.
TTATAAAGCTTCTTAAAATGTCTTAAAAGCTCATTGAAACTTCGTCAAATACCCTGCCTGAAAATATCAGAGTAGTACATAAATATTCTATGAGCAATTTTACAACAAGACGGAAGTTCCTAAGAACCTTTTCTCTCCTTTCCGTAGCGCCATCAATCCTATACGGCAACGGTTTTTCAAAGCATAAAACGATTCCTCGTATCGGATACCTCAGCGGCGCAGGTGTGCTGCAATTGGAGACGGCATTTACTGACGAACTTCAAAAAGCTGGTTTTAAAGAAGGCGAAAACATCCTGATTGAAAAAAGGCTTGCCCGGCCAAACAGCTCTGACGTAGCGGTTATGGCCGCAGAACTGGCGGGGATGGATCTCTCTATGATCGTTGTGGGTTCTCTTCCCATTGCGCTGGAAGTACGCAAGAACAATCCGAAAATGCCCATGATCCTTGCAACCTGTCCCGGCATGGTCAGTAACGGCTTTGCTGAAAGTTTGGAGCACCCGGGCGGAATTTATACCGGAATGGATGAATTGCCCCAAGGAGTCACTGCAAAGCGCCTTCAACTCTTGAAAGCCGCTGTTCCCACGGCTGCACGCATTGCCTTGCTTTCTACAACCCCCGGAACCGGTGGACATGAAATGCAGCTTTCAGAGGCCGAGAAAACGGCCTCAACGCTCGGGATAGAAGTCAAGCCATACCGGGCTGCTTCGTTGCAACAATTGGAAAAAGCATTGGAAGAGTTGGCGAAGGACGGCATGAACGGGATGCTTAGTTTTCAAGGGGCACTAACGTTAGCTAATCGTAATTTAATTGTGGACTTCACCGCCCGAAACCGTATTCCCGCCATTTACCAACAGGCCGTGTTTGCAGAAATTGGGGGGCTCATGGCATGGGCGCCGGACCTTGCACAACAGTTTCGGGAAGCTGCGCATTTCGTTGAAAAAATCCTGAAAGGTGCAAAACCAGGAGACCTGCCTGTAAAGCATCCGGATAAATACTACCTAACGTTGAATAAAACGGCTGCAAACAAACTAGGCGTGAATTTCTCCAAGGAATTGATGGCAGAAGCATCAAAAATTATCGATTGAAGGCTATTTGAAAGCCAGTTGGGTAAAACACCTTTGAGCAAGTTTTATTTCAATTAGTTCAAGTTGTCAAAAACCGTACATCCGCTAACATAATATCTATACAATGGTACCCGCCGTACACGTTACCAGCTTTCGTTTTTAGTTGAGTGATGTATTTCCAACCAAACTGACGAAACACTATCTTCTCTTTCAATTTATTAGTCATAATAACTGGTGTTACGCGGGCATTGCCCATACGCATTGGAAAGGGGCTTTTGTCAACCCAAGAAAGGCCCTTTCTACGCAATCAGCCAACATCGCGCGTAACATCGGTTAATAAACCAGCACCTCGAATAAGGCCGCTGGCACGTGTCCGGACGGATGCGTTGGCTCGAGCACCAGCCGGTGGGTAACCAGGGGCGGGTCGAATACCACCTTGTTGATGCTTTGGTGGTTGTCCTTTTTTTCGAAGACCATCTCCCCCTGGTCGTTGCAAATCCGGTAGTGCCGCACGCAGAACGGCATGGTCGACTCGGGGTGGCCCAGCAGAGACGATTCCATCGGGTGGTCGTAGTCGGCGTCGAAGCCGAGAATCACCTCCCGGATGGTTTGCGGCGTCTCCCAGTCCAGGTAGAGTTTGGGATGGCGGTCGTCGGGATGGGCGGCCCAGGCGTTGGTGCCCACCGTGGGGCGAAACACCCCGTTGCTGGCGTTTCGCGGGGCGTAGGCCCGGAGGGACGGTTCAATTTTCAGGGCCAGGTTGTGTCCGGCCGGCCGACGGTGCGGGCACCAGAACTCGAAGGATTCCACGCCGATGTCTTCCGGGGGCGTTTGTACGCCGTAGTTGGACACGGCCTTGTTCACCTTGTTGAATACCGAAAGCAGCCCCGTAACCCGCAACTGGCTGCTCCGCACGGAAACCAGCTCGTTTTTCATCAGGCAGACGAACCCGTAGCCAGCCGAATCGATCCGGGCGTCGGGCCGGAACGAAACCAGATTTTCGCCCTTGCTCAACGCAAAGGTTTGGCTTCCCAGCGTCACGTCCGGGGTGTGGTTGAACGGTTTGCTGCTGATGCGCCACTCCACCGTTAACTCGGTTGCCCCGGCCGCCTTCACTTGCAGCGTAACGGCCGGCAGCGGACCCGGCGACAAGGGCAGCATTTGCGCCGACGAATATTCCAGCGCTACCCAAGGGCCGTCGAAGGGAATTTCGTCCAGGGTCCACTCGCTGGAGGCGGTAATGCGGGCAGACGCGGCCAGGTTGCGGGGGTCTTCCAGGGCCACGTTGGGAAGGTGGTGACCAGTCTTCAGTAGTTCGTTTTGCAACGTCCGGAGGGGGCCGGGTTGGTTGAAATCGCGGATGCGCCAGTGCCGGTGCGTACCCAGCGCCGCCGCCATGCCCACGGCCTGGCCCCCGTGCGCGCAGGTGCCCATCACGCGCGTGGAGCCGAAGGCCACGTGCGAGGCGCTGATGATCCGTCCCGCCAGAAACAGGTTCTCCAGGTTGCGGCTGTACAGGCAGCGAAAGGGAATCTGGTAAATGCCCTTGGCGTGCCATTGGTTGCAGCCTGGCTTCTCACTGAATACCCCGTCGGCCGGGTGCAGGTCGATGGACCACCCGCCGAAAGCCACGGCGTCTTCGAACGGCCGCTGCGCCACGATGTCCTGCTGCCTCATCATGTAGTCTCCCTCGAAGCGGCGGCTCTCGCGCTTGCCCGGGATGTTGCCTACCCATTCCAACGTCAGGTTTTCGGCCTCCGGAAACTTGCCCGAGTTCTTGATGTAATTCCAAACGCCGTACACCACCTTCCACAGTTCCCACTTGATGGTTTCAGTCTGGTGCACGGTGTCTAACCGGCCGCCGTATTCGATCCACCACAGCTGGCAACCGAAATCCTGGGCGTTGAAGCTCCGGTAACGGGGAATCTGGGTGATATCGGCCAGGGCGTAGGCCGGCGGAACGAACCGGACGGGTCGACCCGTGTCTTTGCTGTAGAAGTAGATGGTGTGGCCCAGCAATTCCCCGTACTCCTCGCTCGGCGCGAACTTCTCCCCGAACTCCTCCCGCGATTCGGCACCCATCCGGAAGGCGGCGCCGGCCAGGAAGCCCACGATACCGTCCCCGGAAGCATCGCAGAAATACGGGGCGGACAGTTCGTACTGCGTGGCGTTTTGGCTGCAGAAAGCCCGTACGCTCTCAATCCGGTCGGGGGCCGATTTTTTGACCTCGTAGGCGGCAGTGTTGAGCAACAAGGTGATGTTGGGCTCGCCCACGACTTTTTCCAGGAGGATGGTGTCGAAAATAATCGGGTTTCCCTCGGGGTTGCGGTATACATTTTCCGCCAACACCTCATCAATGACGCCCCCTTCCCGCGCCCAACGGTTGTTGTTGCCCATGTGCGAGGTGGCGCCCAACACCCACAACCGGACTTCGCTCGAGGAGTTACCGCCCAACACGGGCCGGTCCTGCACCAGCACCACCCGGATACCGGCCCGGGCGGCGGTGATGGCGCAGCAACTGCCGGCCAGACCCCCACCCACCACCAGGTCGGCTTCGTGGCGGACCATCTTTACACTTCGTTGATCGGTTGCGTCGACTTTGAGCATTGGAAGAGAAGTTAAGTGGGCACTGGGCAATGGGCAGTTGGCAATGAGCAGTAGGCAATGGGCAGTTGGCAGTAAGCAATGAGCAGTAGGCAGTAAACAGTAGGCAGTTAGCAATGGGCAGTTGGCAATAGGAGCAACTAGCGTATTGTCTTTCAATAATTTAGTAGGCAGCTATAATTTCATTTTTGTATAAGACAATTGTAAGCAGTCATAATTCAACGTTTATTTGCTGCCCATTGCCTACTCTTTATTGCCTACTGCCCACTGCCTACTGCCCACTGCCCACTGACACCAGGGGTGAATACGCGGATTGACCGGCCGCGTTCAGCGTGGCAAGCCGGAATTGGTAGGGTTTGTTTTGGTCTAAGCCGGTGAGGTGAAAGAAGCCACTTTGCGCCGTGTTGACGCGAATGTGTGACCAATCGGTCGTCGCAGTCGGGCGGTATTCGACCACGTAACCGGTTGCTTTCGGAACGGGAATGAAACACAGTTCCGCTTCTCCGCCCTGTCGGATGATCCCCTGCACCCGGGGCGCGGGGGGCAACTGCCCGCCATCGGGCGTAACGGTCCGTTCCTCCGACCAGGCGCTGGGGTAGTTGTTGTCTTTCATGCGCCGAAGTTGGAAGTAATAGGGTTGGCCGTTCGTCAGCCCCCTCACCGCCATCACCCCCTTAGTCGTCGCCTGTCGAATGGGAGCGGTCGCGTAGTCGCCCGGTTTTTGGGTGTACCGAACCTGAAACAGGTAGTCGTCCAGCTGCGTGGCGTAGCCCACGAAGAAGGCCCCGTCGGCCGGCTCGACGTACTGAACCACCGGTGCTGGGTAAACATCCCGCTCCACCCGAACTGACTGCCCGTTGGCCGGTTCGCTCTCGCCCGCCGGATTGACGGCCACCACGGCGACCTGATAGGTGGTGTCAAACGACAGTTCCGGAACGTCGGCGTACGGATTGAGCGTCAACGGGGTTTCGTTCGTCAATTCACCCACGCCGTAGCGAACTTTGTGGGCAGTCGCAGTCGGGCTGGGCGAAAACGTTACCCGAATCACGCCGCTCTTCGGTCGGGTGCCATTCTGGTCGGTTCGACCGCCCATGACCGACCAAACCGTTGGGGGCGGTGGTTTACTGAAACAGAGCGTCGTGTCGTACACCGCGTAATTCAACGGCGTAACCAGGGCGATCTGAACGGTACCCGGTTGTGCATTGCCGGACGCACCGGCACTTGACCATTGAATCGGTTGTTGAAGAACCGCGTCGCCCGGCTTGATCACGGGCAAGTTGGTGAAGCCCCCCCGCACGAACCGGCCATCTCGGTCGAGCACTTTCCAGACCAGCCGGTAGCCGGTTAGCGTATAGGCGGGTAAATCGAGCGGCCCACGGGGGGTGAGCACGACCGTCGCGCGGTCGGCTGACGCACCCGTAACTGCCAGCGCCCGGACGGGAGCCGCTTCCCGCCGAAAGCGGTAGTACGCCCGTTTGGGCTGCCGGAACGCATCCACGAGGCCCCAGGGCCGGTTTTGGGAGTATTCTTTGGTGCCAAAATAATTGCTGCGGTAGTCGTTGAACGTCCAGAGCGAGCCGCCAACCAGGTAGGGACGCCCGCGCATACTATCCAGCAAAGCCTGCGCGTCCAGGTCACCGTCCAGGTTTTCCGCGAATTGCGTGGCTCCGTATTCGGTGTAGAACAAGACCTTGTTCGGGTATTGCTGGTGAATTTTGTCCGCAGTCTGGCCAATGCCCTTGCCGTAGCTGTTGATCAAGCCAACGTCCGACAACTGGAGCGGATCGCGGTCGTTGCGGGCGGCGGTATGACTGACCATCACGGCCAACCGACTGGGGTCAAGCTGCCGGACGCGCCCAACCGCGGACTCCACGTAAGCCAACGCGCCGGGGTAGTCGCCGATCTCGTTGCCCACGCTCCAGCCAATGACGCAGGGGTGGTTAAAATCCCGGGTAATCAGGCGTTCCAGCCAGTCTTTCGGCAGCGGCTGGCCTTGGTCTGCCAATTGATCAAAACCCCACAGTGGCACTTCGGCGAAGGTCAAGATGCCGCGCTCGTCCAGGTAATCCAGGGCTTCCGTGGTCAGGGGCAGGTGCGACAGCCGGGCCAGGTTGGTACCCAGTTCTTTCAACTTGTCAATGTCCTCTTTGATGCGCCACAGCGGCAGCGTATTGCCCGTCGTGCGGTCGTCGGGCACGAGGTTGAAGCCCATGGGCCGGATGGATTCGCCATTGAGTTTGAACGCGTAATTTTGGTTGTCCACCTCTATTTTTCGCAGGCCAAAACGATCGCTGGCGGTTTGCCCGGTGGTGGTTAGCCTTACTTGCGCGGTGTATAAAAACGGATCGTCGAAATGCCAGAGGTGTACCTGCTGCTTCGTCAACTTCGCGTTCACCACTACGTCTCCCCGCTGGTTGGGTGGCACGGTAGCGGTAAACGGCAGCGTTTTGCGGTAGCCGTTGGGCGCCGAAAGTTGCACCTCGCCCCGCACCGTCCGGGCCGTGGATGCGTGGTTTTGCAGGAACACCCGGACGCCCACCGCCGCCGTGCGTTTGGCCAGGTCCACCGTGGGCGTGATGTGTTGTCGAACGATGCGGAC
>JACMKY010000466.1 GCA_014379925.1 Cytophagales bacterium
AGAATGTCCAATATCGAAGGATGGAATTGTTCTTTTACTTAGACCGGTTCGCCGCCGTCCGCGGATGCGGCGCGATTCGGAGTTCCTTGATGGGCTGCCTTCGCAGCGTTACTTCGCAAGGTCCGCCGCTGCGGTTGGACATTCGACATTTAATCCCTTATCTTTGCTTCGTTGATCCACAAGGGGTGCCTTACTATACAGGCTGAGATTATACCCATTGAACCTGCTCCGGGTAATGCCGGCGAAGGGAACTGGCTGACTGCCACGCAACATCGTTCGTTTTGCGGCGCCTTCTCAAATATTGGGAGGGTCAATAAGCGCGTTTGCGCGGGGCAGTTCACGTACTCCGACCGGGATTTCGACCCCTTCCTTCCGGTCCGTGTTTCACTAAAATCATTGGTACATTCCCATGAAAAGCAACATTGGGTGGTTGGCAGGGCTCTTTTTTCCCCTGGGCGCGTTGGCGCAGTTCAGTATTGGCGGCAAAATCAGCGAAGCAGAAGGTGGCCAGCCGCTGGCTGCCGCGAGCGTGGGAATTGAAAACACCTACCAGGCCACGACCAGCGACCACACGGGTAACTTCCGACTGGCCAGCCTCCGGGCGGGCAGGTACACCCTGCGGGTATCCTACCTGGGCTACGAAACGGTGACGCAAACGGTTGACTTGCAAAGCGATCTTACGCTCGATGTTCAGTTGCCGAAGAAAACGGTGCTGGCCGATGAAGTGGTGGTTACGGCCACCAGTGCGACGGAAAAATCGGCCATCGCGTACACCAACGTGAGCCGGGCCGAGTTGAACAAACAAAACCTGGCGCAGGACTTGCCCGTGCTGCTCAATTTCACGCCTTCCGCCGTCACCACCTCCGACGCGGGCGCAGGCGTGGGCTACACCGGCCTCCGCATCCGGGGCTCAGACGCCACGCGGGTGAACGTGACCATCAATGGCATTCCCTACAACGAAGCCGAGTCGCAAGGGACGTTCTTCGTCAACCTGCCCGACTTTGCCTCGTCGGTTAACTCCCTTCAGATTCAGCGGGGCCTGGGCACGTCCACCAACGGCACGGGGGCGTTCGGTGCCAGCCTCAACATCCAGACCAATGCGCTGCGGAAAGAGCCCTATGCGGAGGTGAACAACTCCTTCGGCTCGTTCAACACCTGGAAGCACACCGTGATGCTGGGTTCCGGGCTGGTAGACGGGAAGTTCACGTTCGACGGGCGCTTGTCCAAAATCACTTCCGACGGCTACGTCGAGCGGGCCTCGTCCGACCTGAAGTCGTTCTATCTGTCGGGCGGCTACTACGGCAAGAAGTCAATGCTGCGGCTGAACGTATTTTCGGGCGCGGAACGGACCTACCAGGCCTGGAATGGGGTGCCGGAAAGTTTGCTGACCACCAACCGCCGCTACAACGCCTTCACCTACGACAACCAGACCGACAACTACCAGCAGGACCATTACCAACTGCACTTCTCGCGGGAAATGGGAAGCCACTGGCAGCTCAATACCGCCTTGCACTACACCCGCGGCCGGGGTTACTACGAGGAATACCAGGAAGGGCAAGCATTGGCCGACTACGGAATGGCCGACATCGTGATCCGGGATTCGGTCATCCGCCAAACGGACCTGGTCCGGCGCCTCTGGCTGGACAACCATTTCTACGGCGCGACCTTTTCGCTCAACTACGACAGCCGGAGCAAGCTGACCGCCCACGTCGGCGGCGGGTGGAACCAATACCAGGGCAGGCACTACGGCGAGGTGGTCTGGGCAAGGTTCGCCGGTAACCAGCCCGGGCGCCAGCGCTACTACGAGAACGATGCCACCAAGACTGATTTCAACCTGTACGCCAAGGCTTTTTATCAACTGGCCAAACCCCTCAACGCCTTCGTGGACGCGCAGGTGCGAACCGTCGGCTATTCCTTCCTGGGTTTCAACCGGGAGTTGGCGAACGTGCAGCAGTCGGTGGACCTGGTTTTTTTCAACCCCAAAGCCGGCCTGACGCTCACCCTCAACCCCCGAAGCCAAATATACGCCTCGTTGGGCATGGGCAACAAGGAACCCAACCGCAACGATTTCACCCAGTCCTCGCCCGAAAGCCGACCAGAGGCGGAATCGCTCCGTAACCTGGAGGCGGGTTACCGGCTGCAAACCCGCGCGTTGGGTTTTTCGGCCAACTATTACCTGATGAATTATAAAAATCAGTTGGTGGTGACCGGTCAGATCAACGACGTGGGAGAATACAACCGCACCAACATCCC
>JACMKY010000467.1 GCA_014379925.1 Cytophagales bacterium
CTTTGGCGGACGGGGGCGATGGTACGGCGGCCATCCTGACCCACCACGCCCGCGGGCAACTGCTTGATCACCCGGTGCACGACCCGCTCTTCCGGCCCGTTCGGGCTTCCTTCGGACTTTCCGCCGATGGCAGTACCGCTTTTATCGAAATGGCGCAGGCTTCCGGATTGCACCTGCTTGCCCCCGCCGAAAGGAACTGCTTCCGCACGACTTCGCTGGGAACGGGAGAACTGATTGCCCGGGCCCTCGAACTCGGGGCTACGCGCCTCGTGCTGGGCATCGGCGGCAGCGCAACCAACGACGGCGGGATGGGCATGGCGGCGGCGCTGGGCTACCGGTTCCTGGATGCAGCGGGCGGGCCGTTGTCGCCCGTGGGAAGCAACCTGATCCACCTCGCCCGCGTGGACGATGCCGGACTCCGTTTCAATTTCGCCGCGGTGGACGTGCGGGTCGCGTGCGACGTGGACAATCCCCTGACCGGACCCGAAGGCGCCTCCCGCGTGTACGGTCCGCAGAAGGGAGCGAGCGCCGGGGAGATCGAGCAGTTGGACGCGGGGTTAAAAAACTTTGCCCGCGTAGTGGAACGCCAATTCGGCAAGGCAGTGGAGCACGTACCGGGTGCGGGCGCGGCGGGTGGTATGGGCGCCGGGGCGATCCTATTTCTGAACGCGCGGTTGGTTTCGGGGACGGAGCTGGTGTTGGAACAGACCGGCTTCGAAAAGCAGTTGGAGGAGGTGCAACTGGTGATCACGGGAGAAGGTAAGATTGACGGGCAATCGTTGCGCGGGAAACTCATTCAGGGCATCGTGGAGCGGGCAGCCAGGCGAGGCATTCCGGTGGCGGCACTCTGCGGAATCCTGGAGGCAACCCCGGGGCAGATCAAGGCGCTGGGCTTGCAATTCGCCGCCTCCATCCTCCGGGAGCCTTGTTCACTTGAAACGGCGATGCAACGCAGCTACGAAGGACTTTGCCACGCGGCCTTCAATCTGGTAAACTTATACACCAGCGGAGTAGCTGCCCGCGGGGCTAAAAACGAAGTTCCCTGAACCGGCTGCCGTTCCCGACGTGGGAAAACGGCCCCCGATCCAGGGAACCAGGACGCAGACCCTCTCAATCAGACGCTGCGCCCTTGAACCAAACGGACGATAATGGCAATAACCGCCAGTACCAGCAAAATGTGAATGAACTGACCGACTGCCGCGCCGAAACCGATGTAGCCAATCAACCACAGTACGATCAATACGATGATGACGATGTTTAAGATACTTCCCATGGTGATAAATAGGTGGTTTAAGAGTGAAAAATTACAAAAAGACTGGCAACTGTACCCTCACATTCCGTACGTTTTAAATCTTTATGACTTAGCGCGTTGCGGATAATTTGTGCATGAAAAAAATGATCGGTCACGGGCGTTTTTTTGTTTCGTAGTACTCTTACGGAAGCTGTCGACGGAAAGTTGTCGAGGGCTACTGAATGAGCAAACTATTTATGCAATTACCGGTTTCAATTGGGCTTCCTGGCTATTCAAACGCTTTCGTATGGCACTAAAAGTGGGCGATCAAGCCCCAGACTTTACCCTACCTTCCACCACCGGTAGCGATTTCAACCTTCGTCATCACGC
>JACMKY010000468.1 GCA_014379925.1 Cytophagales bacterium
CAGGGCGATCAGGACGAGGATGCCCAGCACAGTGGTGAGTAAGAGCATAGTAGGCGTGGGGCTGGCAAGGGCAAAGACAAGCGGGTAAGCACGCCGGCAGTAATCCTAAATTGCGGGCAACCGGGCTTTTAGCCGCCTTTTGCCGGACCAGTTTGGTTGCTTCTCAAACGCTGACGGCTATTTCGCCAACACCCGCACCCGTACGTGGGAAGGCTGGCTGGCCGAAAAGTGGACCCGATGGGTGGCCTTCCGGAAATCGGCTTCCGTGGCTTGCCGGATGTTGAGAAATTGCTGGGGATTGCGATCCACCAGCGGAAACCAGGAGCTTTGCACCTGTACCATCAGTTTGTGTCCTTTCCGGAAAGTGTGGGCGGCATCCTGCATGTCAAATTTCACCTCCGACACTTCATTGGGTATCAAGGCCTCCGGTCGGGAAAAGCTTTTCCGGAACTTGGCGCGCATGACTTCGCCCCGCACCAGCAATTGGTAACCGCCCATCTTCACCGCCGGACTCCGGCCGTCGTCCGGCGCATCGTCAGGATAGACGTCAATCAATTTGGCCACGAAATCCGCGTCGGTGCCGGTGGTCGAGACGAACAGGTCGGCCGATACGTTGCCCGAAATGGTGAGGTCATCCGTGAGCGGTTCCGACTCGTAAACGAGCACGTCCGGCCGCCGGGCCGCAAACCGCTGGTCTTCCACCATGAATTCGCTCCCGCGGGTGATGCGGACTTCCGCCGTGTAGGGAACGGGTTTGTTGGGATCGCTCACGTATTCATCGTGGGAAGATTGGCTGCCGGTGGGCGGCTCAAAGGCCAGTTTGCCACCCGGCCGCAGGTAGATTCGCTTTTCGGTCGATCCCTTGGGTGGCCACTGGTCGTATTTTTTCCACTGGTTGCTGCCCGTTTCGAAAATGTAGGCGTTGGGTAGTTGCGGATCGGCCTGGCCTTTGAGGTGATGGTTGAAAAAAGGCAGCTCGATGGCTTCCTGGTAGAAGGCGGCCGTTTTGGAACCGGTGGGGATGTTGCCGAAATAATCGCCGTCGGTGCGTGACCAGCTGCCGTGAAACCACGGACCCATTACCAGGTGATGGGTGGCTTTTGGATTCTTGTGCCCGATGCTGTCGTAGGTTTTCAGCGGTCCGTACAGGTCTTCCTGGTCAAACCAGCCGCCCACCGTCAGCACGGCCGGCTTCACGTTCTTCAGGTGCGGCAGCGGGGTTCGCGACCGCCAGAATTCGTCGTACGTTTCGTGCGCCATGAGGGAGGGCCAAACCGTGTTGCCCCCTTTGAAAATTTGCTTTTCGAAATTCGACAGCGGACCCATCTTCAGAAAAAACTGGTAGGCATCGGGCGTGCCGTAGGCCGCAAAAGCCGGTGGCCGCACGTTCGTGGGGGCTGGGTGCGGATGGCCGTAATTCATCGAAAAGCCCGCGAAGGTGGCCATCAGGAAGAAAGCGCCGTTGTGGTGGCGGTCGTCGCCCAGAAACCACTCCGTCACGGGTGCCTGCGGGGAGACGGCCTTGAGGGCCGGGTGGGCGTCGATGATGGAGGCCGTGGCGTAGAAACCGGGCGCCGAAATGCCCCAGGTGCCCACTTTGCCGTTGTTGTTGGGCACGTTTTTGAGCAGCCACTCAATGGTGTCGTAGGTGTCGGTGCTTTCGTCGATTTCCTGCTTCTTCGGGTTCGCAATGTGGGGACGCACGAACACAAACTGCCCTTCCGACATCCAGAGGCCCCGCACATCCTGGTAGACGAAAATGTAGCCTTCGCGGATGAACAGCCGGGAAGGGCCGAGTGAGGTCTTGAATTTGTCCTCGCCGTAGGGAGCCACGCCGTAGGGCGTACGGTTGAGCAGGATGGGGTACTGCCGGGACGTGTTCTTGGGAATATAAACGGAGGTGAAGAGCTTTACGCCATCGCGCACGGAAATCTGCCGTTCCAGCTTGGTGTAATTCTCCCGGATGTAGAGCGAATCCTGCTGGCGGAGGGCCTCCTGGGCCCGGACTTGGGAAACCAGACCGAGCAAGGAAAAGCCCAGGAACATTCCCGGTGCGCCGGACCAGGAGCTGAATAGTCGGTTGAGCAGAGAGTTTACTTGCATTACTTTGATAGTCAATGAATAACGTAGCCAAAAAACTGGCGGGTGGCCCGCAGTCAATTCCGCTCTAAAGCGGGAAGGTAAGAAATTATACCAGTATCAAGTAGTCAGTAAATAAAAGACTTGTTTTATATTGACTTACAGCTAGTTGTGTTTATTATTAATTGAAAATCAACAAGCTCTAACGCAAAAACATCCCCCTAGCCCCCTTCCAAGGGGGACTTTTGACTTTCGA
>JACMKY010000469.1 GCA_014379925.1 Cytophagales bacterium
CAACGGGAAGGATTGCGATCAAACGTTCAAGCGTCCGTACTACCTCGACGAACTGTTTGACGAAACCACCCCCGTCCCGGCTTGGGCCCAGTAAGTTTTTCCTCATGAACTATATTGGTTCCAAGCGTAGATTGTCCGCTTTCATTCGGTCGGTCATCCTGCGGACCGTGGCGGCGGACGGGAAAAGCTTGCGAGACTGCGTTTTCGCGGAACTGTTCGGCGGAACGGGCATCATATCCCGCGGCTTCAAGCCGGAGGTGAAACAGGTAATCATCAACGACCTCGAGCCGTACAGCTACGTACTGTGCCGGAACTACATCGGCAACCACCGCCCGTTCGATTTCCGGGAGATGATTCGGGAATTGGGTTCTCTACGGCCGCAGGAGGGATTCATCTACCAACACTACTGCGCGGGGAGTGGCAGCGGCCGGTTGTACTTCACCGACGCCAACGGCAAGCGGATTGACGCGATCCGATCCAGGATAGAAGCCTGGAAAGTTGGCGGCGCGGTTACCGATGACCAGTATTATTTCCTGCTGGCGAGCCTGATTGAAGCGGCCGACAAGGTAGCCAACACGGCCTCGGTGTACGGAGCTTTCTTGAAAAGAGTCAAGCCTTCCGCTCAAAAGAGCCTCGCACTCGAACCAGCGCTGTTTTCCGTTAACGACAACGGACATTTGGTATTCAATCAAGATGCCAACCAACTCATCCATCAGATCAAAGGGGACATCTTGTACCTGGACCCGCCCTACAACGGGCGGCAGTACGGCGCCAACTATCACCTGTTGAACACCATTGCCCTCTACGACGACTTCGAGCCGCGGGGTAAGACCGGCCTGCGCGACTACCGTCGGTCCCGCTACTGCCGGGGCGGACAAGTGGCGGAGGCCTTCGAAGAACTGATCCGCCACGCCGACTTCCGCTACGTGTTCGTCAGCTACAACAACGAAGGGCTGATGGACGCGCCAACGGTGGCCAGTATTATGTCCCGTTACGGGCGTTACGAACTGGCCACCACGCACTACCAGCGCTTTAAGGCCGATACCGACCAGAACCGTACCCACCAGGCCACCGCCACCACCGAACACCTGCACATCCTGGTGAAGGATGAATGAGGGCTGGAAGGGTTAAGGGTTTGTGCGGGTGACTTACGCCAAAATGAAATGCCAATTGCGCAACGGAGTACAAACAACTGAAAAAATGACTTATTCGTTTGGCGTGGATAAACGGTCGATGTCCGATGAGCTTCTCCTCTTTTTGTCCATGTGCTCTTTTGCCTTCGGCCAACTGTTGCTCCTCGTGAACATCGCCTGGACTATTTTCGGGAGAAGGCCGCGGCCGAATCGACACCAGCCGCCGCGGGGCGCTGTCTTAACTCATCAAACGGATACCGAGCATTCCAAAAAATTGTAACAAACGACTTCTGCGCTCCTTTTTTACCGATGACCTTATTCAACCGACTTCCCCTTTACCGAACGATCAACGAATATTACGAAGCCGTCGGCTTCCGTCAGCACACCACCACGAACGATTTCTACACCTTCCGGATTGAAGACACCTTTCCCGACGTGCCGCGTTTGATTCCGCCCTATCGCAAAACCTTTTACCACCTGGCGTTGGTGCATAATTTGCAGGGCGTTGGCTTCAACCTCAACAGTCAGCAGCACCGGCCTGACCAGACGATCCTGCTTGCTCATTCACCCGAACACATTCACTCAGTACTGCGCCCACTTCACATGCGGGGCGTAGTGGTGAATTTCACCGATGCCTTCGTGATCAACAGCGGAGGGGCCGTGTGCGAGGAGTTCCCGTTTTTCAGTGCTACCAACCGCAACGTAATTCCGCTTGATGACGCCCAAACTACCTACTTGCTGGCTGATTTCGAACGGGTGTACGCGGAATACCACGGAACCGATCCGTACCGGATCGGGGCTACGCAGGGCTATTTGCTGGCCCTGCTTTACCACGCCAAGCAACTCTTTCTCACCCACGAAGACCAATCCACTGACGCCCCGGGCAACCGGATTGTGCGGCAATTCCGGCGGCTGGTGGAGACGCACTACCTCACTAAACGGAGCATCGGGCAGTACGCTGACCTGATCGGCACCTCGCCCGGCCACTTGAGCGACACCCTGAAGGATGCCACGGGATGCACACCCAAAAGTTTTATCGACGCCCGGTTATTGCTGGAAGTGCAAAATATGTTGATTTACAGCGAACTGAGCGTGGCCCAAATTGCCTACCAAACCGGCTTTTCGGAGCCGGGTAACTTAACCCGGTTTTTTAAGAAACACTGCGGCTTATCTCCCCACGCGTACCGACGGCAGATGCGCGAATTATCTAATCCGGGCGGATAAGCAATACCGAAAAACGGATAAGGATCCCTCCAAAGCAATGGCCCAACTTTGGTGTGCTGATCAATGAGCACCACCACCACCAAAGTTAAAGTCATGGAAAACATCCTGAAGACGGCGGAAATGACGCCCGTGCCGTTCCCCATTCCCGGCGCGACCTCCGATAAATTGTCGGCCCACATCCTCAACACGGATCTCAATTTCGGCCCCGTTTTCGCCGTGCTCATCCTGGACGCGGGTGCCCGCATTCCAGCCCACCGCCACCAGGCCACGTCCGAGCAGATTTACGTCCTCGAAGGCGACTTCATCAACGACGGCATTGCGTACGGACCGGGGGCATTCTTCTCGCACGACGCCGGACAGATCCACGGGCCCCACGCGTCGAAGGGCGGTTGCCAGCTCATTTTTACGCAGGCCAAAGCGGTTGATCCCACTGACTTTTTCATCGCTGAATAATTGGTGGACCGGCTGCCGGGCAAAAAATCCGCTGTTTGACCGGTAACTTCCACCGGGTGGAACGAAGAAAGGCAGGCGTTGAGGACTGGTTGCCCGTCCTGATTCAGCGCAATGCACTAACTCCTTTCTTTTCAACCCCGTAGGCCTGGTAGACGCGGGCCGTCAGCAACCTTCTAAACAACGACTTTACTCAACGAAAATAAGACGTTCCATCGATGCTTTAAACTAACTTTCATTATGTC
>JACMKY010000470.1 GCA_014379925.1 Cytophagales bacterium
AGTCCGTTCGGAGTTTGTGCTGGTCAACGCCGGACCCAACGTGCTGGCGCGCCTGCGGGGAGAAGCGTACGCGGCCTCCCGCGAGGACGAAGGCTCGGTCTTCAAGGTAAACCTGCTCTGCCGGCAACTGCCCCAACTCAAGGACGGGCTGGGCGCGGCGGCGGAAGCCTTCGCCGGCACCTTCCACCTCGACGAAGGCTACCAAGCCATGCGCACCAGCTACCAACGCGCCTCGGCCGGACAACTGCCCGACCGGCTGCCGGCGGACGTGTACTGCCACACGCTGACCGACGGCAGCATCCTATCGGAGGAATTACAACAAGAGGGTTTTCACACGCTGGCCCTTTTCGGGCTGGATATGCCATACTCCTTGTTCGAGCGGGACCACGACGGGATGAAACAAACCGTACTGCGCCGCTACCTGGACGGATTGAGCCACTACCTGGCCGAACCCATCGGGTTCTACCTGGCCACCGACCGGGCGGGCAATCCGTGCGTGGAAGCCAAGAGCCCCGTGGACCTGGAGCGCGAACTGGGCCTGCACCGGGGCAACATTTTCCACAATGCCCTCACGTTTCCCTTCGCCAGCCACCCGGCGGAAGTGGGCACCTGGGGCGTGGAAACCGGCTGCGACAAGGTTTACCTCTGCGGATCGGGTGCCAGGCGGGGCGGGGCGGTAAGCGGCATCCCCGGCCACAACGCGGCCATGAAGGTGTTGGGGAACTAGGTTATTGGTAGATGCCGGCCATAAGGTTGAAAACCCCTCCGTTCTTTGACCATTGTTTACTGTCCACTGACTAGAACGGCAGTCGGTAGGAACTCACCTGCTGCACGAAACTAACCAACGCGCCCGGCTGGACGAGGATGCTGAATACAACGCCGAAGAGGGCCCCGTACAGGTGCGCATCGTGGTTGATGTTGTCGCCGCTGCGGTTGGCCTGGTAATACGAATAAAACATGTACAAGCCGCCAAAAATGAATCCGGGGATCGGGATTGGGATGATTATCAGGTAGAGAGGGTTGAGCGGATCGAACAAGATACTGGAAAATACCACGGCGGATACGCCCCCCGAAGCGCCCAGCGAGTTGTAGTGGGGGCTGTTGCGGTGCTTCAGGTACGTGGGCACGTCGGATGCGACAATGCCCGCCAGGTACAGGATGAGGAACAGCACACCACCCAACTGCCTCTCCACGATTCGGCCGAAGAAGTAGAGCGTAAACATGTTGAAAAACAAGTGCGCGTAATCGTTGTGGATGAATCCGGACGTGATGAAACGCCAGTACTCCCGTCGTTTGTCAATGCTGTACGGATTCATCATCCACCCCTGTAGCACGCTGGCGTTGTTCCAGGCGTACAGGCTGGCCAGCACCGTAACGCCGATGACCACGTAGGTGAGGGGAAGGGGAAGTTCCATGGGTTGGGATTGGAATGAAGGGAAGGGAATTTGGGGTTGGTAAATGGTTGGCAAGCAATCAACCGGCAACGGTATTTTCAATCTGCCATCCGAATCAGCTTTCCCGGTCGATCAGTTCCACAATAAACTGACGCAAAACGGCTTTGCGGCTTTCTTCGGCCGGCAACCGGTTGAGGCAGCCCAAGCCCGCAGTGAAATACTGGTTCATCTTGGTTTCGGTGATCGAACGGACACCCAGGCGGTGGTACACTTCCGTGACGGCGCGTATTTTTTCGTCCTTGTCGAATTGCTTGGCGTTGAGCCAATGGTTCAGCGTCCGTTTTTCCTCGGCCCCGGCCTTCTCCAGGGCTTCAATCAGCAGAAAGGTCTTTTTGTTGGCCAAAATATCGCCGCCTACCTGTTTGCCAAATTTGTTCTGATCGCCAAAAACGTCGAGCAGATCGTCTTTGAGTTGAAAGCCGAGGCCGATGTTGGTGCCCGCCTCCCGGAGCATTCGCGTGGCCGTTTCGTCGGCCCCCGCCACCAGACCGCCCAACTCGAGGCCGAAACCGAGCAGGACTGCCGTTTTGAGTTCAATCATTTTCAGGTAGTCGGCCTCGGAGACGGTGGCCAGCGATTCGAAGTTCATGTCCCACTGCTGGCCTTCGCACACCTGCGCGGCGCAGCGGTTGAAGCGCACCAGCACCTGACGCAGTTGGGCCGGTTCCACGTCGGCCAACAGTTCGTAGGCGTTCACCAGCATCACGTCGCCGGAGAGGATGGCCACGTTCTGGTTCCATTTAATGTGTACCGTGGGTTGGTTGCGACGCAAGGGGGCCCGGTCCATGATGTCATCGTGCATCAGGGTGAAGTTGTGAAACACCTCCACGGCAATGGCGGGCCGGACCGCTTTCCGCCAATCGTCCGAGAAGAGGTAGGCCGACAGCAGGGTGAGCAAGGGCCGCATCCGCTTGCCCCCCAGGGCCATCATGTACCGGATGGGTTCGTACAGTTCGACCGGACGCTGGCCGTACTCCAGGGCAGCAATGGTTTGGTTGAGGAAGAGGAGGGCTTGCTGAACGTTCATGCCAAATCGCGAATGGCCGCCAACCCTTTGGCCGGCGGGGACCATTCAACGGCAAGTATAAGACAAGTTTGGTTTCCATCCGCTACGAACCGGCGAAATCTGTGCGAGCGGCGCTCCGCGTTGGCGAATGGCAAGCCCTTGCCAACCAAACCCGCGATAAGCAGTTGCCAGCCCTAAACCGTCAGCACTGCAAAGCCTTGCCAATCAAAGTCCAGAACCGGTAGCCAAGTGCGCAAAAAGTATCGATCGTTACCACCGGACGGCATCCCGCTTCCCGCAACACCGGACGGCATCCCGCCTACGGGCTTATCGGCGACAAATCCCGTACAACGGACCACTACCGTCGCCGGCCCCGTTTGGGGGCCGACGAATCCCGGCTTCGGCCAGCCGATGAACGACCACCCCGGCCCCGGCTTCCTTCCCGGCCATCGTAGGCAGCCCGGGCGTTTTTCTGCCCCACCAGTTTAAGGTCAATGCTGCGTTTCTCGAGGTTGGTGTCCTTCACCTTCACTTTCAGCGTGTCGCCGAAACCGATGATGCGGCCCGTACGCGTGCCGACGATGCGGTAGTTGTCCTTATCCAGTTCATAGAAATCGTCGGTCAGGTCGGTCATCCGGACCAGGCCTTCGCAATTGGTTTCGATGATTTCGACAAAAATGCCGAACTCCGTCAGGCCCGTTACGATGCCTTCGAACTCGCGGTCTTCCATCGTCTGCATGTATTCCACCTGCTTGTACTTGATGGAGGCCCGTTCGGCGTCGGCGGCCAGTTTTTCCATCTCCGAGGACTGCTTGCAGCGGGCTTCGTACGCTTCCCGTTCCGCCGACGCGCCTCCGTCGAGGTAGTGCTGCAGGAGGCGGTGCGCCATCATATCGGGGTAGCGGCGGATGGGCGAAGTAAAGTGCGTGTAGTGGGCGAAGGCCAACCCGAAGTGTCCGGTCTCGGCGGTACTGTAGCGGGCTTTGGCCATCGTGCGAATGGCCAGGCTTTGCAGCACGTTCTGTTCCGGCTTGCCGGCCAGGTCGTCGATCAATTGATTGAGCGAACCGGCCACCGATTTCTCGTCCACTTTCAGCGTGTAGCCAAAACGCTTGACAAACGTGGAAAAAGTCTGCATCTTGTCCAGGTCAGGCGCCTCGTGAATGCGGTAGACCATCGTGTTTTTCCGTTCGGTATCCGACTCCTTACCCCGCCGGAGGCGGAAGACAAACTCGGCCACTTTCCGGTTGGCCAGCAGCATGAATTCTTCGATCAGCTTGTGGGCGTCCTGGCGGACTTTCGGGTACACGGCCAGCGGGGCTCCCTTCTCGTCGAGCTTGAACTTCACCTCCACCGTTTCGAAACTGATGGCTCCCCGGCGGAACCGCTCTTCCCGCAGCCGGAACGCGAGCTGGTTGAGCAGCAGCACCTCCCGGGAAAAATCGTCGGGCTGGCTTTCGGCCCCGCCACTTTCGATCACCCGTTGGGCTTGCTCGTACGAAAAGCGGCGGTCGGAATGGATGACGGTGCGGCCGAACCATTCGTTGAGCACCTTCCCTTCCTCATTCATCTCAAACACGGCCGAGAAAGTAAGCTTGTCTTCGTGGGGACGCAGCGAGCAGAGTTCGTTGGAAAGTTTTTCGGGCAGCATCGGCACCACCCGGTCCACCAGGTACACGGACGTGGCCCGCTGGTAGGCTTCCTTTTCCAGCAGCGAGCCGGGTTGTACGTAGTGGGTGACATCGGCAATGTGGACACCGATCTCCCAATGGCGTTCCCCGCCGGGGCCATCGGCCAACGGCCGGACTGAAATGGCGTCGTCGAAGTCCTTGGCGTCCTCGGGGTCGATGGTGAAGGTGGTCACGGAGCGGAAATCGCGCCGTTTTTCCAGGTCTTGCCCGGCAATCACATCTTTGATTTCCCGGGCTTCTTCCAGCACCTCCGCGGGAAAACGGATGGGTAGTCCAAACTCGGCCAGGATGGCGTGCATTTCGGTCTCGTTGGCGCCCGCCCGGCCCAGCACTTCCACTACTTCGCCCTCGGCCTTCGACTCGCCTTCGCCCCAACTCGTGACGCGCACGATCACCTTGTCGCCGTTCTTTGCCTCCCGGATGCGGTCCTGCCGCACGTAAATGTCCTGGTACATCCGCTTGTGGTCAGGCGTGACGAAGGCGTACCTGGGCAGTATCTGGATCTTGCCGACAAAATCGGTTCGCTTCCGTTCCAGCACTTCCGTGATCGTTCCCTCCGGCCGACCGCTTTTCCCGGCCGGAAAGACGGAAACTTTCACCCGGTCGCCGTCTTGCGCGGAGCCGACGCGGGAAGCATCCACCCAGACGTCGGGCCTTTTTGCTTCGTCCTGGGAGCCGCCGTTCTCATTTTTCTCCAGCACCACAAAACCGAAGCGGGAATTGACGTAGTCGAATCGCCCCACGGAGTGAGGAGTTTCCTGGTCGGCGGTATACTGGCCATTGTCGAGACGAACCAGCTGCCGGTCTTCTTCGAGCGCGTCCAGCGCGGCGGCCACTTGCAACTTGGTCCGTCGGTTGGTCACGTCCAGGTGGCGGAGCAACTGGGCAAGGGAGAAGGATTGGTCGGGATTTTCCTGGAAGACCTGACTGATCTGGCCGAGGAGGATCGAGTGGTTGAGGGCTTGTTCGGGGGAACTGGTCGGATTTTTTTCTTTGTTTTTCTTCACTTGGGTAGGATTTAAAACCGGCTCACCGCATCGGGCGCAGGCTTGGCGGTTGAGGATCGGCATTCAGTTGGGTACGGAAGAAGCCCGTGGGCTGGCTTCTTCCGGTACGCCGTATTCGGGTAAGCGTAAAGGGGCCACCCGCGTTACCGGGTCTCCGTCGGGATCGAAAATTGCCCGGGCGGCATCCCGCTTCCCGCAACGGTGGGCGGTAGTGCGCCGGGCGTCACCCGGTGGTGAGCTCTTCCTGGCGGCCCACCGGGAAAGGCGCTTCTCCGGAAATGGTCGACAGGTACGATTCAACGGCTTCGAAGACGTCAACCACCGCGGCCTCCCACGTAATTGCCTGGGACTGACGATCCGGTTCGGACGGACCACTGCCGGATGGGTCAGGGTTCAGAAATACATTGATCTGGTAACGCATCGGATCTCTTTTGTTAAAGATTTTGCCCACTGTCTGGTGCTTTCCCCTTCCGTTTCCACTGGGCCTGGCGCACGCTTTCCAGGTCGCTCTTCGGAATGGCCCCGATCAGGGCCCGGGTGTAGTCGCTCCGCGGATTGGCGTACACCTCTTCCGCGTACCCCATCTCCTCAATCCGGCCTTTGTTCATCACCAGGAGGCGGTCGGCCATGAATTTCACCACCGACAGGTCGTGGGAAATGAACACGTATGTAAAGTTGAACTTCTTCTTCAAGTCGTTGAGCAGGTTGAGCACCTGGGCCTGCACCGACACGTCAAGGGCGGAAACCGGTTCGTCACAGATGATAAACTTCGGATGCAGGGCTAAAGTTCGGGCAATGCAAATTCGTTGGCGTTGCCCTCCCGAAAACTCGTGCGCGTAGCGGTAAAAGTATTCCGCTTTCAGGTTTACCGTTTCCAATAACTCGATTACCTTGTCCTTGCGGGCCGCATTGCTGGCCAGCATGCCGTGCAGGCGCATCGGCTCCATAATGGCTTCCCCGATGGGAATGCGCGGGTTGAGCGAGGAGTACGGATCCTGGAATACGATCTGCAGGTCCTTGCGCAAGGCCCGCATTTCCCGCGCTCCCAGTTGCCGGATGTCGCGTCCCTCGAAATAAATTTCTCCCGCCTGGGGTTCGATCAGCCGCAGGATGCTCCGGCCCAGGGTGGTCTTACCGCAGCCCGATTCACCCACCAATCCGAGCGTTTCACCCGGGTACACGTCGAAACTCACGCCATCCACGGCCCGGACCCACTCCTTGGGTTGGCCAAAGAATCCCTCGCCGAGGGGGAAGTAGGTTTTCAGGTCTTTCACCCGCAAAATAGGGGGTTGTTTGGCCAGTTGCGCCTGCCGCTCGTTGATTTCCTCGTCCGTGACGAAATTGAGCAGCAATGACTCGCCCACCGACGCGTACCCGCCGGGTTTCTCGCGGATGGTTCCGTCGGCGTCAACCTCCATGAAGTCGGCTACCGTAGGCAGCACGTTCATCCGGAGGTCAAGACGGGGACGACACGCCAGCAATCCTTTGGTGTAAGGATGTTTCGGGTCGGCAAACACGTCCCACACGCTACCCTGCTCGACGATCTTGCCCCGGTACATCACCAGCACCCGATCGGCCATCTCGGCCACCACGCCCAGGTCGTGGGTGATGAAGAGGATGGACGTTCCTTTCTCGTCGCGCAGTTGGCGCAGCAGATCCAGCACGGTGGCTTGCACCGTCACGTCGAGGGCGGTAGTCGGCTCGTCGGCAATCAGCACGGCGGGGTTACACGACAAGGCCATGGCAATCATGACGCGCTGCTTCTGACCACCCGAGATTTCGTGGGGATAGGCGTGAAAGATGGACTCGGGACGCGGCAATCGCACTTGTTTGAACGCTTCGATGGTCAGCCGCTTGGCTTCCTTCCGGCTTACGTCCTGGTGCAGGAAAACGGCTTCCATCACCTGATTCCCGCAGGTGAACACGGGGTTGAGCGAACTCATCGGCTCCTGGAAAACCATGGCCATCTCGTTGCCCCGGATGTTGCGCATGTCGGCGGGGGGCAGGTGGGCAAGGTCGAGCGAACCGAACCGGGGGGAGTGAAACCAGATCTCACCGCCTTCCATCCGGCCGGGCGGACTGGGTAGCAAGCGCATCAGCGAAAGGGCAGTCACGGACTTTCCCGAACCCGACTCTCCCACGATGCCCACGGTCTCGCCCTTGCGCAGGGTAAAACTTACATCGTCCACCGCCCTCACCACGCCGTCCTCCGTGTCGAAACTCACCCGCAGGTGATTCACTTCGAGAAGAAATTCTCCCCGCTCCTCATCGGCCGGCCGGGATGCGAATGAGCTAACGAGGGGAGTGGCGAGGATTGGCATTGAATGGTCTGAAATGACTACCGGGACAAAAAGTAGTGCTTTGCTACCAAACCACCAACACGAAAACCGCGAAAAAACCACTCCTTGGTTGCGGACTTTTTAACTGCGCAGGTAAGACGGAAACCGGAGGCGGGAGGTAGGAAGTAAGAGAGGTAAAACAAGAGGTAAGAAGCAGGAGAGGTAAAAGAGGTAGGAAGTTGGAGGCACGATGAAAATTACTGCCCTGAAAGGGGAGTAGCCAGCACAATCGCTGGTCGGGGTGGTCCGGCAATCCGGCGCCCGGTCCCTTGAAACGTGGATGGATAACCCGCGCAGGCCAGGAACTTGTTTTCTGAAGCCATACTGCCCCAGCTTCCTACCGCTTGCTTCCGGTTACCTCCTACTTCCTTTTATCCATCCGCAATCTACCCTACTCCGTCAGGAAGATGTTTTCGGCCGTAATGGTTGGCAAGTTGTTGAGTTTCAGATAAAGCTGGGCCAGCACCGCAATTTCGGTCAGGCTATGCTGCCGGATTTTTGACCAGTCTTTCTCGACGTAGTACATCCGGTTGACTGACGTTCCGTCCGTAGCCAGGTGATCGGAGGGCACGTCGAAGAGCGTTGCCAGCAGTTCCAGCGACACGCTCGTCCGGCGGTCGCCGAAGCGCCAGAGTTCCAGGGTGTCCAGGTGGGGAATTTCCCAGGGCTTTTTCCCCACGATCTGCAAGGGTTTCGGAATGGTGATGCCGTTGAGCAGCATCCGGCGGCAAAGGTAGGGGTAGTGAAACTCCTTGCCGTTGTGGGCGCACAAGACCAGATTTTTGGGGTCGAACTTGGTTTCGAGCAGCAATTTGAATTCTTCCAGCAGGCTTTTTTCATCGTCCCCGACGAAGGTCTTGGCCCGCAGGTTCAGCGGACCACCCTCCGTCGGGTGGAAGTAGCCGACCCCGATGCTGATGATCTTGCCAAACTCGGCGTACAGGTTGGCACGGGCCGTAAAGAGTTGGCGCGGCGAGAACTTGCCGATTTCCTCCGGGTGAAACTGGCCCGCTCGCTTGTCCCACAACCGTTGCAGGGTAGCGTCCAGCAGTTCATAGGAGGGCGCGGCCGACACCGTTTCGAGCGAAAGAAAGAGCAGGTTCTTGGCGCGCTTTTGAAAGGATGGGTCCATAAAGCCGGGGGAGCCGACGGCTCATTCCGCTGCCTGTCCGACCAAATGCTTGGACAGGAATTGGTTCAAATCGTTCTTGAGCGCGTGGTAGAGTCGGGAAAACACCTGCACTTTGCCCCGCGCCTCCGCGTGGTGGCCAACGAGCCGCCCGTCCACGGCCTGGGTTCCCTGTTCAATCAATTGTTTCATCTCGTGTTCGTGGCTGCGAACGGACTGCAGAATTTCGTCGATCATCTGATTCTGAATGACGAACTGGTTCTGGAAATGCACCACCCACGTCACTACGTCCGGGGGCGGGTTCTTGGACACTACTTCGCGGAGCCGGTCGCCGAAAATGGTCATCTCCTCGCGGTAGAAGGCCAAGTCCTGCTGCCATTGCCGGTGCTCGGCGTGCATGTCGCTGATGTTCGTCTGGTTTTCCATTGGATTGAAGGTTGGTTGAGATGGTTGAACGAATACCGGCAGCTTACCGGGAATAATGGAGGAAGAAATACACCTGCGCCCTCGCCACGTTAACGTTGGCCGGATCGGCGTTGACCGTTACCAGGTAGCTGGCCAGGGGAGTGAGCCGGTAATCACGCCGGAGATTCATGCCCAGGCTGTTGAACCGGTAGACCGGCTTGAAGTGCTGGTCGTCGGGAATACCCATGGTCCGGCAAGCCCGCCGTGCCCGGTCCAGGGGTTCCAGGATTTCCTCGAACGAAGTATATCCCAGCCGGTCCACCAGGTCGCTGGCGTAGTGCCGGAACCCGGGTACGGATTCGAACGGGATGAGGGTCCGGTTGAATCCACCGGGACTGGTTGTCTCCCCTCCCGGCGGAGACGCACCAAGGCGGAACAAAGGGTTGAGCAAATCAGGAGTGGGCATACGGGGGGGTATTTAATTGGGCCAATTGTTTGAACAGTTCCGTTTCGGGTTCCGATAAGTTCTTGGGTACCCGGATGTTCACTTTCACGTACAGGTTGCCGAACTGATCCGGCTGGTTGTAGACGGGCATTCCCAATCCTTTCATGCGCAGCACTTTGCCACTGTCAGTACCCTTGGCAATGGTCACGTTGATGGAACCCTTGAGCGTCTGGATCGGAATTTTACCCCCCAGCACCGCCGTGTAGACGTCCACGAAGGCCTCCGTGCGCAGGTCGTCGCCTTCGCGTTCGAAACCGGGCTCCTCCGTCACGTGTACGGTGATGAGCAGGTCGCCGCTGGGGGCAGCGCCCACACCGGGACCCCCTTTGCCCTTTAGCTTGATGACTTGTCCGTCGGCAATCCCCGGCTTAAACTTGATGCGTAGCCGCTGGCCTTCCAGGTCGATGACCTTTTCCGCCCCGAGGTAGGCATCCCGGAGCGAAATCTCCATTTCGGCCCGGTAGTGGGTTCCCGACACCTCGGCAGTTGCTCCCCGTCCCCGGTTGCCGAAAACGGATTCGAAGAATTCCGAGAAGCCACCGCCACCCCCGAACAAGTCTTCAAAGTCGCCGCCGGGTTTCTGCCCGCCCGTACCGGGGTTCGGCCGACCGGGTCCGCCCGTTCCTCCGCTGCCATTCTGCGGGCGGGCGTACTTCCAACTGTCGCCCAGCTCATCGTACTCCTTGCGCTTTTCGGGGTCGGTCAGCACGGTGTTGGCCTCGTTGATTTCCTTGAACTTCTCTTCGGCTTGCTTGTTGCCGGGGTTCTTGTCCGGGTGGTATTTTACCGCCAGCTTGCGGTACGCTTTCTTGATGTCTCCAGTGCTTGCCTTCTTGTCGACGCCCAGAATCTTGTAATAATCCTTGTATTCCATCGGCTGCCTGAATCGGGAAAACGGGTGATACGGTCTGTAACGCGGAAAAGAAGGTTCTCGTTGGTGAAGCAACGAAATTTTGGCCAAGAACGGGAATCCCCGGGCATCTCAAAACCGAGAATAAACGTTTCTTCCGGCAAATTTAAAACATAAAACCAACCAACCAACCTTCCACCCACCATCGCCACGCTGCCCGTTCACCGGTAGGAACCGGGCTTGCCCGTGGGTTATTGATCGGATTCCTGCCCAAGTCAATCACCTCGTCCTCCGTAAAAGCGGCCAGTCGGCAGAACGTACCGGAGCCATCAGTTCGGTTCCGTGGCCGCTATTCGCTTCACCGGGCCGCGGCAATGGTACCCGAAACCGGCCTTTCCATCCCGTGAGTGGGGTTTATTGGCAAAAAAACCTAACTTGAGCAGCCGTGACTTTTACCGACCTCAACCCGATTCCCTATGCGCTCCCCTACTGCCTCGAAGTTCCGCCTGACCCTGCTGCTGGGATGCCTCTCCGTCGGCCTCGCCCCCGGCCAGAACGCCCCGGCTTCCGAAAAAATCCAGGTGACTGACCTGACCCGGATCCGGCAACTGGGACCGGTGCTGCTTTCGCCCGACGGCACCAGGGTGTTGTATTCCGTCACCTCCATCGTACCCGCGGAAGACCACCGCGAAGAGTACGATTACCGCACGCAATTGTACCTGCGCAACCTATCCACCGGGTCCGCCTCGGTGGCCCTCACCCAGGGCCGGGAAAGCAGCCGACAGGCGGCTTGGTCGCCCGACGGCCGGCGCATCGCTTTTGTCCGCAACGTGAAGGACAAACCCCAGCTGTTTATCCTGCCCATCGACGGCGGGGAAGCCTACCAGCTTACCGACTGGAAGTACGGCGCGAGCAACCCGCAATGGTCACCCGACGGACGCCGGCTCCTGTTCTCCACCACCCTCACCTTTTCCCAATTGCAGAAGGATTCCCTGCTCGGCACCACCGCGACCAAGCCCGCCTGGTCGCTCGAAAAACCCGGGTTCGCCGGCAACGACCAGCTCCGGTCCAAGGGATCGACCGCCCCCAAGCCCAACCCCGACGGAACCCTGGAGGAAATTCGGGCGTACCTCGACCAGGACGTAGCCGACAAAAAAGCGAAAGTAATCAACCGGCTGAACTTCCTGGGAGAAGCGACTACCGCCGCGGAAATCGAGTTCAATCACCTCGGCGTGACGGAGGTGGGCGAGGGCGCGAAACCCCGACTCCTGACCAGCGGGTTTTACTCCTTCAACGGGGGTTCGTGGATGGCCGACGGCCAACGCGTTTGCTACGTCACCGGTGGCGACACGCTCACTCATCCCGACCGCGACCGCGAAAATACCGTCTGGGTAATGAATGCCGACGGCTCCGGCAAACAACTTCTGCTGGCCGAAAAGGGCCGGCGGTATTACAACCCGCTGCTTTCGCCCGATGGCAAAACCCTGGCTTTTCTCACCAACCCCTCCGAAGGCATTCACTTCGGCCAGTTGGGCTTCCGGAGCCTCGCGGGCGGAACGGGTACGCCGCTGGTTGCCTTTGACCGGGCACCGGGAAACCTCACCTGGTCCAGAGACAGTCGTTTTCTGTACTTTACCTGTCCGTCCAACGGCGGGTTTCCGTTGCACCGCGTCAACCCGAAAACCGGTCAGGTGGAACGGCTTACTGATTTCGATTCGGGCGTTTCCGGTTTCGACGTAGCCCGGGACAAAGTTGTTTTCGTGAAAAACGAAGTGGCCAATCCCTACGAGTTGTTCCAGGGCGACTTGTTGTTGAAGAAATCCACCCGGCTCACCCGCCACAACGCCGACTGGCTGGCCGGCAAGAAGCTCAGCTTCCCGGAAAAAAGGACCTACGCCAACGCCAAGGGACAAACGGTGGAATACTGGATTATGAAGCCGACCTTCGGCAAGGAAGGCGAAAGGCATCCTCTGTTGCTCAATATGCACGGCGGTCCCACGGCGATGTGGGGACCGGGAGAAGTCTCCACCTGGCACGAACACCAGTATTTCGCGGCCCAGGGCTACGGGGTGGTCTACGCCAACCCGCGCGGTTCGGGCGGCTACGGCCTGGAATTTCAACGGGCCAACTACCGCGACTGGGGCAATGGCCCGACCGAGGATGTATTGGCCGCTGCCACCGACGCCGCCAAAGCCGCCTGGGTGGACACCAGCCGACAGGTCATCACCGGTGGCTCGTACGCGGGCTACCTCACGGCCTGGATCGTGGGACACGATTCCCGCTTCAAAGCGGCGTTTGCGCAACGGGGGGTGTACGAACTGACTACTTTCATGGGCGAAGCCAACGCCTGGTCGCTGGTTCCCAACTACTTCGGCGGCTATCCCTGGCAAGAAGGCCTGCCCGCCGTGCTCGACGGCAATTCCCCGTATACCTTCGTCGATCGGGTTCGCACGCCCCTGCTCATCAAGCACGGCGAGAACGACCTGCGAACCGGCGTCAGCCAGAGCGAAATGCTCTACAAAAGCCTCAAAATCCTGGGCCGGGAAGTCGAATACGTCCGGATGCCCGGTGCCACGCACGAACTGAGCCGGACGGGCAACGTGCGCCAGCGCATCGACCGCATGCTGCGGATGTACGAATTCTTTGAGCGGTACGTGGGAAAGAAAGAAGCCAAGGCAACCGGGATGAAATAGAAGGGTTAGGAAGGTGTCACAGTGAGCGAAGTCGAACCAGGGTTGGGAATTACTGTTCGCTGATCTCCTCCGAAGAATTCTGCGTACATTTGAAGGTGTAAAACAGCGGGTTCCGGGGTACAAAAACCCAATGAACGGTTTGAAGGTTGATTGGATGGAAACGTTCAGCTTTCTTTTCCCGAAGTGATCCCCGAATCAAATTCAAATGTCGATGGTTCGTTGTCGATTGCGTAGTAGTCAACGGACCGAATACTGGATACTGACTGCTGGATACTGACTACTGGATTCCCATGAATATCACCAAAGAGCACATAATCAGGGCATTAAGCACCGTAGAGGAGCCGGACTTGAAAAAAGACCTGGTGACCTTGAACATGGTCAAGGACATTGAGCTGGGTATTGGGCAAGTTACGTTTACCGTCGTACTCACCACGCCCGCTTGTCCGCTGAAGGACCTGATTCGGAAGAACTGCACCGAGGCCATTCACCGCCACGTGGGTGCTGACCTGAAAGTGACCGTTCACATGACTGCCGACGTAACCTCAACCCGGCTGCGCAACACCCCCCTGCTGCCCGGGGTGAAGAACATCGTCGCCATTGCTTCCGGCAAGGGCGGCGTGGGCAAATCCACCGTGACGAGCAACCTGGCCGTGGCCCTCTACCAGTCGGGCGCGAAGGTGGGCCTCATCGACGCCGACATTTCGGGTCCGTCCATCCCCACGATGTTCGGAGCGGAGGAAATGCAGCCCATGGTAACCCAATCGCCCGACGGCAAGCACCTCATCAGTCCCATCCACCAGTACGGCATTAAGATGATTTCCATCGGCTTCCTCACGCCCGCCGAAAGCGCGGTGGTGTGGCGCGGCCCGATGGCCAGCCAGGCCCTGCGCCAGTTCATCGCCGACACTGACTGGGGCGAACTAGACTACCTGCTCATCGACCTCCCGCCCGGCACCAGCGACATCCACCTGACCCTGGTGCAAACCGTGCCCGTAACCGGGGTGGTGATCGTAACCACGCCGCAGAAAGTGGCCCTGGCCGACGCGGTGAAG
>JACMKY010000471.1 GCA_014379925.1 Cytophagales bacterium
CGCCTTTTCCCGGTTGGTCCGGTCGACGAGCCCGAACCGGCCGTTTTTGCGGGCGATGAAGAGCAGTCCCTCCCGATCGTAGAACTGCAGCAGCGATTCGTACTGCGGGGCGATGGTCAGTTTCTTTTGGGGATGGATCACCCCGAATTTCCGGTTTTTCAACGTTGCCACGAACGCTTTGCGCAGGGGACTGAGCCCATCGAAGGAGGATGGCACCCGCAACCGGTTGAGTGAATCCCGGAGGGTTACTGTCCGTCCGGATTCCACCACGAAGAGGTTCGGCCCCAGCACCCGGATGGATTCGTACCCGAAGGGTAGGAGTTGCCGGCCCTGGCGGGTGTACAAGGCCCACTTGCCGCTCCGGTTTTCCAGCGTCAGGTACCCGCTGGCGGAGTCCGGGTCGGTCGGCTGTGGCCGGCAGGCGCGCACGTCGGGTACGCTCACCAGTTTCCGGTGGGCCGTGTGCAGCCAGGTATTTTTCTTCTTGGTCAGCAGGAAGATGTTTTCGGTCACCAGCGTCAGGGAATCGTATTCGGCGGGCACGTACACCTGGCCGGTCTGGTCCAGCACGCCCCAGCGTCCCCGGTACTTCACCCCGTAGAACCGCTCATTGGCGATCACCCGTTCAAAAACGAGGGCTTGTCCGGTGGAATCCAACCGCGGGGAGCCGTCGGTTGACCAGAGCCGGAAACCCAAGGTGTCCCGGGTGAGCCAGGCGCCCGGCAGGGCCGTGATGGCCGTCTCTTGCGGAGCCACGACCGTTTTCAACGCCGCGTCGAGGATGGCCTCGCCGCGGTCGGTTCCGATCCGGACGAACCCCGGCTTCACCCATTCGGCCTTCTGGTATTGAAACGAAGGGGCGGGGCGGACTTCCCGGCCGTTGTGCGGAACGAGTTCGGGGCTGGAAAGCAGGGCGAACCGTCCGTTCTGGCGCAGGCGCACGAAATCCTCGCCCAATCCGGTCACTTCTTCGAAGGTGGGTTCGAAAATCGTCAGTCCGTTCATGGTCGTCAGGCCCTGCCGGCCGTTGAGGCTGGTTTTGAGAAACCGCTCGTTGAGCACTTCCACCGAATCGAATCGCGGGGAGAGGACCTCGAACCCCGCCTCGTGCACCACCCCCTGCTTGCCCTGCCGGCCGGTTCGCAGCAGCGGCTTCTCGAGTTCGTCGATTGCCTCGTAGGTAAAATCCGCGATCACCCGGCCCGTCTTGTCAAGCGCCCCCAGCTTGCCGTTCCGGTAGGCGAGGATGAAATCGTCCTGAATGCCTTCGCAGAAGTAGCTGTTGGCCGTCGAATCGTAGGCAGGAGGAATGCGCAGTTGGCCTTCCGAATCCAGGAAGCCGTACTTATCCTCCTCGTAGACGGGAAAGTAGGCCCGCGCCCGTGCCTTCAGCGCGTTGAGCAGGTCGGTTGAGTGGGGGTAATCGGGAAAATCCGCGGTAAAGTTCTCCGGGCTCTGTCGTTCGGCGTAGAGGAAGAGCAACCAGGCCCAGGCGCGCGGGGCGTAGGTATTTTCGGGATATTGCTGCGTAAAAAGCCGGTAGTGCGCCAGGGTGTGGGGAGCAGTGAGCAGGTCGAAGGCCATCCGGTCGGCCTGCTGGCGGTAGGGACTCCGCGGGTAGGCGGCGGCAAACCGGACGTAGCTTTCGGGCGTGCCGTCGCGCGTTTGCGATTCGTAGAGCACCAATTCGGAAATTTCGGTCACCTGGCGCGTCTGCTCAGCGTCCGGGTAGCGTTCCAGAAAACGTTTGTAGCTCTCGTAGGTGTTGGCGCGTTGCGCCTCGGCAAAGGCCAGGGCGTTGCGGCGGCGAACCGCCGCTTCCTTTTGCGGGGCGGTGGGACGTTGGTCGAGAAAAAGCTGGTAATCCGCCTCGCGGTTGCGCCCGAGGGCCACGGCAAACCCCAGGCTGTCGATCCGCAACTTCAGCGTCTGCATCGTGCTGTCGCTCACGTACCATTTTTTCCACTGTCGGCGGGTTTTCGGGGAGGTTCGGGGATAATCGGCCAACGCCGCCAGCACGTAGCGGTAGGAAGAGTCCAGGTGATGACGGACGTGAAGGGTATCGAAAAAATACAGGGCGTAGCCGTACTTGGCCGCGGCACTGGCGGGGTTGCGACGCAACTCCCTGGCAAACAGTCCGCCGGCCCGCTCGAAGTTCCGCTTTTCCAATGCCTTCAAGCCCCGCCGCACGCGGCTTCCCGACGGGGCCGCCGCCAGCAGGCAAGGCGGCAAGGCCAGGATCAGCAACCAGACGAGTACATTTTGCTTCATAAACCGCGAAGGTAAGAATGAATCAGACCGGGTACAAAGCGCCGCTCCGAACGGGTTGGTTCGGCCGTGTAAGTACCAGCGTGATTCCGAATTACAAAGTTTGAATTTTACGTTGACCGCAACCGGATGATTTTTACGGAATCCAACTCAAGATCTAAGGTTAATTTTTGTTAGTTTAGCCCGACGGGGTGGCGGAATGCCGCCCAGCGAAGTTTAACCAACGGGCATGATGACGGAATTTGAGGCTTATTTTCGCTTGGGATTCAAACACATCACGGATACCAACGGATACGACCACATTCTTTTCATCATTGCCCTGTGCGCGGTTTATTACCTCAAGGATTGGCGAAGGGTGCTGTTGCTGGTCACGGCCTTTACCTTCGGCCATTCCGTCACCCTGGCGCTTTCCACCTTGAACATCGTCGTCGTGCGCAGCGACGTGATCGAGTTCCTGATTCCGGTCACCATCCTGGCCACGGCCATCGGTAATTTTTTCTACCGCAATCCCAGCACCCTCTTCAATCAGGCCAAGCCGCAGTACCTGCGCTACCTGCTTGCCCTGGTTTTCGGCTTCATCCACGGGCTGGGCTTTTCCAATTACCTGAAGAGCCTGCTGGGCGCCTCCACCAACGTGGTGACCCAACTGTTGGCTTTCAACCTGGGACTGGAAATCGGCCAGGTCCAGATCGTACTGGTCGTGCTGATCCTGGGTTTTCTGGTCACCAACGTATTCAAGGTCCGCAAGCACAACTGGAACCTGGTGGTTTCGGGGGTGGTTGCGGGGATGGCCCTTTCCCTGATTCTGCGAATCGACTTTTTGTAGGCAGTATCGGTTTTGCGGGCGTTCCCGATCCGCTCGTGAGCGCATAAATTTCCCGTTGCCGGACAACCACGGATTCAGCCGATAATTCGTACCTTGGTCGTTCATTACTTTTACTGCATCAGTCCTTAACCGATTCGTAATCTCCGAACATTCATGAAGAAATTTTTGTGCATCCTGACCGTTTTGCTGGCCGGTCGCTTGTCGGCGCAGGTGCCCACCACCCCGGAATACCGGGCCAACCGGCAATTCGAGCAGTTGGGCACCGAACTGCCCACGCCCAATCCCTACCGCGCGGCCTCCGGAGCACCGGGCCCGGCCTACTGGCAGCAACGGGCTGACTACGACATCCGGGTGGAGTTGGACGACGAAAAGCAGCGCATTACGGGTTCGGAAGTGGTTTCGTACACCAACCGCTCGCCCGACGTACTGACCTACCTCTGGCTGCAACTCGACCAGAACATCTTCGCTAAAAATTCCGACGCCAAAATGTCACAGACGGGCAAACTGGGCGAGAACGCCGGCTTCCCGTCCCTCGGCTTCGTGATGAACGCCGCCTTCGACGGGGGCTTCAAAATCACTTCGGTCAAAGACCAGGCCGGTAAACCCCTCCGGTACGTCATCAACCAGACGATGATGCGGCTCGACATTCCCCAGCCGCTTAAACCGGGGGCGTCGTACGCGTTTGCGGTCGAATGGAACTACAACGTCACCGAGCACAACAAGTTGGGCAACGCGCCCGGCAACGGGCGGATGGGATTCGAACACTTTCCCAAGGACGGCAACAACCTTTACGAAATCGCCCAGTTCTTCCCCCGCATGGCCGTTTACGACGACGTGAATGGGTGGCAACACAAGCAGTTTCTGGGGCAAGGCGAGTTTACCCTGCCCTTCGGCGATTACCGGGTGGCCATCACCGTGCCCAACGACCACGTGGTGGCCGCGTCGGGTGAACTGCAAAACGCCCGGCAAGTGCTCACGCCCGCGCAGGTCAGGCGGTGGGAGCAGGCCAAAAACACCAAGGACCCCATTGCCATCGTGACCCAGCAGGAGGCCGAACAAGCCGAAACCCGCCGACCGACGGGCAAGAAAACCTGGGTGTACGTGGCCCGGAACGTGCGCGATTTCGCCTTCGCCGCTTCCCGCAAGTTCATCTGGGATGCCAAACAGACGGAAGTGGCGGGCAAGAAAATCTGGTGCATGTCTTACTATCCGAAGGAAGGCAATCCCCTGTGGGGCAAGTACTCTACCCGCGCGGTGGAGCACACGCTCAAGTCGTATTCCAACCACACCGTCAACTATCCCTATCCGGTGGCGATCTCCGTCCACGGTCCGGTAGGGGGGATGGAGTACCCGATGATCTGCTTCAACGGTGGCCGGCCTGAAGCCGA
>JACMKY010000472.1 GCA_014379925.1 Cytophagales bacterium
CGGGTACTTGCTGCAAACCTACGAAGGTGTTGAAGCTGACGTTGGTTTGGCCGGGTTTTCCTTTTTTGGTATTGATCAGCACCACTCCGTTGGCGGCCCGCGACCCGTACAGAGAGGTGGAAGCAGCATCTTTGAGGATCGTAATGTCCTCTATTTCATCCGGGTTGAGCGCCCCGATGCTGCCGGTAATGGGGAAGCCGTCGACCACGTACAACGGATCGCTGCCCGCCGAAACCGACAATTGCCCGCGGATCCGGACCGACATCCCCTGCCCGGGCTTGCCGGTGGTTTGGTTGATCTGCACCCCGGCCAAACGCCCCTGCAGCTTTTGGGTTACCTGCGAAACCGGGATGTCTTTCAGCTCCCGGCTGCTGATGGTCTGAACCGCGCCGGTTATTTCCTTCTTCAACTGACTGCCGTACCCCACCACCACCACTTCGTTGAGGGCTTGAACGTCGGGTGCCATCGATACGTCCACCGTGGCGCGGCCCCCCAGGGAAACCTCCTGAGAAAGGTAGCCAATGAAGGAGAAAACCAGGCTTCCGTTCCGGTCCGGTACGGTCAGGGAATAGGTGCCATCGGCGCCGGTGGAGGTGCCGGTGGTGGTGCCTTTCAGGATCACGCTCACGCCGGGCAGGGTGCTCCCGTCTTCCGAAAAGGTCACTTTGCCCGTGACGGTCGTTTGGGCCGCAACCTGCTGCGCCAAACCGAGCATGGCCAAAAGCAGCCCCCGGCGAAAGAGAGGTCGGAGTAAATTTTTCATCATGGATTTGGTTTAGTAGCCGTTGATTGAAAATCATTTGATGCGGATGGAAATGTATGTTCAGAATGGCCCGGACGCGTCCTGTACTGTCCTGTACTTGCCCACCCCCCATTTTTTACCGGGTGGGACGTTGAAGTGAGTAAATTTCTATATTTACCGCCGAGCCTTCCCGCCGGGAAAACGTCCCGGCGGAGTCACACCAAGTTCTTGCAACCGCGTTCTTGCAACCGCCACCAATCCCATGAAACATTTACTAACCTTCGCCTTGCTGGGGAGCCTTGGATTTTCGTACGCGCAGGAACTGCCGGACGCCCGGGGGCGGGAGATCGTCTTCCGCGACGTCCACGTGATTCCCATGGACCGGGAGCGCGTGCTGAAAAACCAGACCGTGCCCGTCCGGGACGGACGGATCACGGCGATGGAAGATGCAAAGCGGGCCAAGTACGGCGCCGGGGCCCTCGTGATCGACGCCCGGGGCCAGTACCTGATGCCCGGACTGGCCGAAATGCACGCCCACGTGCCACCCGTCGACGACCTGGAACCCATGAAAGAAGTGCTGCTGCTGTTTGCTTCCCAGGGCATCACCACCATCCGGGGCATGCTGGGTCACCCGCGTCACCTGGAACTGCGGAGCAAAATCCGGTCGGGAGAAATTCTCGGGCCGCGCTTTTACACCACCGGGCCTTCCTTCAACGGCCAAAGCGTTAAAACCGCCGCGCAAGGGGCCGAGATGGTGCGGCAGCAAAAAGAGGCGGGCTACGATTACCTCAAGCTCCACCCCGGTTTGACGAAGGAAACCTTCGCCGCCATCGCCCAAACGGCCAAGGAAGTGGGCATTCCCTTCGTCGGGCACGTCTCGTTCGAGGTGGGGGTTTGGCGGGCCATCGACGCCGGCTACTCGTCCATCGACCACCTGGACGGCTTCGTGGAAGGCACGGTGCCGGGCATCGAAGCGATGACCGAAAAGCAAACGGGGTTGTTCGGCATGTTCATCGCCGACCGGGCCGATACCACCCAGATACCCAGACTCACGCGGGCGCTCAAGGACCGCAACGTCTGGGTGGTGCCCACGCAAGCCCTGGCCGAGCGGTGGTTTTCACCCCTCGATCCGGAAGCGTTGCGGAAAGCGCCGGAGATGAAGTACATGTCGCCGGAAGTGAGGAACACCTGGGCCACCAGCAAGCAGAACCTGCAGGCTAATCCGCAGTACGACCGGGAAAAGATCGGGGATTTCATCCGGCTGCGGCGGCGGCTGATTGCCGCCTGCCAGAAAAACGGCGTCGGGCTGTTGCTGGGCTCCGACGCCCCCCAGGTGTTCAACGTGCCGGGTTTCTCCACCCACCAGGAGTTGCAGTACCTGGTCGACGCCGGGCTTTCGCCCTACCAGGCGCTGCGCACCGGCACGGTCAACGTGGCCGCCTACCTCCAACAAGCCGACTCGGGCGTCCTCCGGGTGGGGGCGGTTTCGGACCTGGTTTTGCTGGCGGGCAATCCGCTGGACGACATCCGGCAGAGTACCCGCGTGGAAGGCGTGATGCTGGGCCACCGCTGGTTGTCGAAGGCCTACCTGGAAAAAGAACTCCAAAAGCTGGTCAAGCCGTGAGCCGAATGGGATTGTTCACAACCGCCTTCAAATTGATTGCGTTCAACACAAGGTGATTGTATAACCACCAAACCTGACTCATTATGGCAACACAAAAGAATCCATTCAGCCACATTGACCTATGCGTTAATAGCTTTGAGAAGGCGATGCCATTTTACGAGAAACTGTTACCCGAATTGGGCTTCACAAATCGTTATGATAGTCCAAAGTGGAAAGTTTTTGCCGCCGAAGGTGATTTCCCGGGTGTAGCTTACTTTGCCATTACCGAAGATGACAGACATCGGCCTAACAAAAACTTAGTCGGTTTTTGGGCCGCTGATCGACGAGAAGTTGATCGGATGGCTGACCTAGTTAAAGAGGCAGGTGGTAAAATCAACGCAGGTCCAAAACTGTTTCCAATTAGCCCAACTTATTATTCAGTTTACTTTGAAGATCCTTGTGGCAATGCTTACGAGTTTCTCCATCGAATGAGCTAAGCCCGTACGATCAGTACCGTTATTTCAATGCTGCGCCCATCCGGCGTAGCATTGTTTTGTCTGAAAGAAGTTTTTGTAACGTAACCTTGAGGTAGACAATGTTTAGCCGGAGCGTACCAACGTTTCTCCGCTGTGTCTGACGAAGAAAAGTTTATCCGGCGTGGAGCGTTTTTCTTTCATGGTACTCAATTGAAAAAATGACTAGGTTTCCCTTTCGTTCGGCTAGTGCTTGGTCTTGGGTGGCCGGGCGTTCGGGTTGTTGCGCGTACGGCAGGTATGCGTACCAACCCCGCTCAGCCGACAAAAGGGCAAATGGTCTCCACGGGTCCCTCGGCGCACAGGACAATTTTATAATTTTCCAATAAATTAACCTCGTACATAAAGTAGCGGGCTGGATCCTCCCCGTTTGGAAGCGCCAGCAACTCGGGTGGCTCACCGGGCAGCAGGGAAACCGTAAATGATTTTAAAGGGATGGCCAAGCCTTGGCCCTTCAGTTTTACAAAAGCTTCTTTACGGGTCCAGCAAGCGTAAAAAGCCCCGAGCTGTTCGGGGAGGGGCAATAATTCAAAAACCCGGTTTTCGTACCCGGAAAAAAAATGCCGGGCCACGTGGTTCAAACCGGCGATGGGACGCATGTATTCCACGTCGATGCCAATTTCGCCTTTTTTGGTGATGGCACAGACCAGTACCCGGTGGGAATGGGACAGGTTGAAATGGATTCCGTTCGCATTCAGGGGTTTCGCCAGAAACGGTTTTCCGAAAGGATTGTAGTTGAATTGCAACCGCTGGGGTGGAATGCCCGCGTAGTGGCCCAGTAGTTTTCTCAGCAAGCCCCGCCCAATAATAAACTGGTTGTGGTCGCTCACCCGGTGAAAACGCGCGGCTTTTTCCTTTTCATCCCCGGATAGCCATTGGTAATATTCCGGTAAGCAAGGAATAAGATCATTCCAAAATGCCAGGTGTACATCAACTGCGTTGTCCGACAGCAGCGGGGCGTCGCCGCATTGGCCAGTGGTCATACCGTTACCCCCTTGCGTGGTTGATGACTGCATTTTAGCGGTGGGATTATTTACCTTGGTAAGCGGGCCTGGTCACCACGTTCCGCATGTTGGATAGGGTACGGTAGGGGCCGTCCGTCATAACCGAATTGGCTAACCACGCGGGAATACTGCCACCCGATTCAGCGTGTACCCGGTGAAGTACTTCCACCGTTCCGTCTTGCTGAGGGGTCAATTGCCACGTGCCCTTCAGCTTGGGTATTCGCACATTACCCGGTTGGGGAGGAAGGTAATCCGGTTCGGCTGCCATGGTGCAGGTTACCGCTTTGGTGGCGGAGTCTTGCTGAACCTGAAAATGAACGACCATATCGCGGTTCTCGACCGGCCAAGGCGCGTTTAGTTCGGCGTAGTAGTAATAACTGGTCGGACTAACCAGTTTCAGTTGCCGGGCTGCTTTGCAATCCGTAACCCACGCGGGATACGATTCGAAATCCTTGAGCAACGCCACCAGGCTGTTTAAGGGAGCGGCCACCGTAGTGACGGCCTTGAACTCTTTCAAAGCAGACCCTTCTACTTTGCGGGTGTACACTTTCACCCCGTTTTTATCCTTCACCAGTTTCCACGAACCGGTCGGTACCTGGAACGAGGAGAACAGAAGCAGCCAACTGCTGACCATCAAGAAGGGCAAGGTTTTTCTAGTCTCCCGTATCGATCGCATAAAACCAACTTTTAGGGATGGAGTGGTGAGTGAGTTGCCCGGAACGATTCATTTTCCGGCCGGCGGAGTTGCTACCAGCGCGGGTTCAAAAATTATACTTCAGTCTGGCCTGTATCCGGTTGTTGTTGCCGTAGCTTCCGAAGAACCCCTCCGGCCGGCCCCCGAGGATATCGGCCATCACGGTTGCGTTCAAGCCATCGCTGATCTGATAAGTGAATACGGGACGAAGGTAGTAATCTTTCGGTTTCAGGTTATAGATTCCCTGGACGGAAAGTTTGCCGTAGTTGCCCAGCCCGCATTCGATTCGGGCCGCAACGGATCGCTGGAAAAGGTGGTTTAGATCCTGGCTGGAATACGTCACATCGGTGGTATTCACTTCCTGGATCCACTGGAGCAGTACAAACACCGCATTCGAACCGATGGCATCGCTAAAAGTCCGGTCAATACCGACCACGTATTGAAAGTAAGGTTTATCAATTACCAGCTCGTTGGTTGCCCCGGCTTTGGGAATAAAGTAGGCTCCCTCCCCCCGAAGCTCAAATTTACCCAGGGAAGCGGCCAGGTCGGCGCCCCATATTTGCCAACGGTTGAATTCCGCTTGGATGACGACGCGCACGGAGTCGGGAGAAAAGCGCGGGGGAAGTTGGCGGAAACGGGGCAGGTCATTGAATCCCCGGTAGTAGCTTACCGAAAAATCCAAACCGGCGATGGTCTTGGCAATCCGCCCGGCCCACTGCGCGCTTCGCCAGTCCCGGCGGGGCAACAAGGTAAGGAGCGGATCGTAGGAGACCGGGATGGTTTTTGAGGAATCGTACGGATGAGGGACTGCCGCGGGCAAATCGCGGAACCAGGGAGAATTGGACTGGGGCAAAATACTGGGGGTAAAAACGGGAACGACAATGCCTTCCAGGGTCCAGGCCTTCAGGTAATACTTGCTCCGAAGGGCAAATACGCCCATGGTTTCGTCTTCCGTATCCAGCAGATCGCTGTAGTCAACCGGATTGAGGTTGTTCGTGTAGTTGATTCCGTCGGCTCTTCCCCAGGTAATAATTTGTTTGCCCAGCCGGAGGTCCAGGTTCTTGAGGAAGAAATTCACGTAGGACTCATCCAGAAAGACCCGGTTGCGCGAACGGTCCGCCACGTCTTCACGGAGCTCAACCCCGCCGAAAAAAGTAATCTTTTTTGATAAAGCGGAGTTGATTTCCAGCTGCAGAATGCCTTGGTTGCGGCCGTAGACCTTCTGGTCGTCCCGGGTCTTCCAGTAGGAGATCTGATCAAATTCGGCAAATCCCTTTATCTGCGTGCGGGCTTTGGGGCCGTCTTCGGCCGGGGTCAGCTCCGTGGTATCGCCGTCTTCCCCCGGCGAATCGGCCGGTGCGGTCTGCGCCCGGAGCGGTTGGTTGAACAACCCGCCAACCACGACCGCCAGGCCGAACCGGATGCAGCCCAAGCGCAGGGAGGCTCTTCCCGGACGATTGGCGTTGCCGGACTTTGAATGTTGCATCTGATTCATTTTTTAAGAAGCTGTTTGAGTTAATAATTTGAGGGTGAAAACAACGGATTTTTGAGCGAGGCAAGGCACTTTTGAGGGGCGTATGCCTTGCAAAGCAACGACGCGAACAGCGTCTCGCGGCTACGGGCCGAAAAAGTAACGCCGCCGTAGCCAAAAAGACGGGTTTGCAACCCGAAGAATTAACTCAAACAGCTTCTAAGGGTTGACGGGGTGAGAAGCGGGCCAGCCACCCGGCATTCATTCGTTTCCGGGCCGGGCAAACGGGGACGCCGTGCGGTCTTAATTGGCGCGTTCCAGGTAGCGTTGGGTAAAAAACTCCTGGTCGATTCCCCGGTTGATCGCCACGTTTTGAAAGGTCAAAATTGTTTTGTGCCCCGTCCGGAGGTTATTCAACTCCAATCGGTAGGCGCGCCACTTATCCGTCCCCTTGGCCAACCGGACGTCCGTACCGCGCAGCACTTTGAGGAGTTCGCCGTTTTTGTCGTAGTATTTGGTCTGAACCACCGTAAAATTGTCCTTGCGAACGTAAATGCTCCGTTTGCTGTAGCCGCTTTCCTTCTTTTTCTGCTCGTTGTTGGGCACGGCCTGCACCACGTAGCAGTCAGCATTGTCTATTTTTTCGGCTCCCAGCGAGGTGTACGCGTACTGGTCGAGGTCTTCCCGGTCCAAATCTTCGTAGGTAAAATCCGAGCCAATGAAATTGTCCGTTTCGTTGCTGGCCGAAATCCGCCGGACTTTTTTAAGCGCCGGCAGGTACAACCACTGGTCATCTTCCCGCCCCGCGTATTCAAGCGACAAAAACCCGGTGCCTTCTACGTCGGCGGGGGACAAAAACCGGATCAAGGAGGAGCGGTTGTTGCGGGCGTCCGTCTTGGTAACCCATTGCACCTTGCGGGTTCGTTCCTTGCCCCCGCTATTGACCAGGAGCATCGTCAGGTCGGCCCGTTCGTCGTGGGCTTTGCTCTGCTCGTCGCTCTTCTGCATGACGACCAGGGCCGATGGGTCCTGGGCCGCAAGGTGCTCCCCCATCTGTGAGGCGATTAAAATCAGTACCGGGAAAAAGATGCCACGTGTTTTCATGGGAATTGAGGTTTAAAAATTGGGTGAAAAGAGTATTGTCCGTTCGGGCGGTCGTTCAACGCGGGGCAACCAACTCCGGCGCGGGCGTTGCCCGCTGGCGACGGGTAGTGCCCCAGATAAACCGGGGTCGAAAAACCAGGAATAAGGAAGGAAAGATGATCAGGGAGCCCAAAGCCA
The DNA here is from genome assembly GCA_014379925.1 of Cytophagales bacterium. Taxonomy (GTDB): domain Bacteria; phylum Bacteroidota; class Bacteroidia; order Cytophagales; family ES-bin-26; genus ES-bin-26. Next base: position 7,329 of record JACMKY010000472.1, read on the forward strand.
CGGTGAGCATGGTAAGGCAGATAAGCCACCCGAAGTAACGGATCGGAAGAAAACCGGAAAATATGAATACGCTGAAGCCCAACACATTCGAGAGCACGTTAAACACGATGGACTTTCCGGAGGTGAGCATGGTGTCGATGGCCGTGGCTTCAAAATCATTGGTTTCGCGCATCTTCTCCCGGAAGCGCATCAGGTAATGAATGGCGAAGTCAACCCCAATGCCAATGACAATGGCGGTGATGATGGCGGTGCCGGTTTCCAGGCGAAGCCCCGCGTATCCCATCACGCCGAAGGTGATGACGGTTGAAATGGTGAGCGGCACAATGCTCAGCACGCCACCGGCCAGGGAACGGAAAACAAGCAGGCAGAAGGCGCCCACGAACAGGACCCCGGTGATGATGTTTTCTATTTTTCCCCGGACGATGTACCTCACCTGGGATAGCCAAAACATGACTTCTCCCCCGAAATCCAGCTTTACCTCCGGGCCAAAGTGGGTCGTCGCGTATTGCTTCAAGGCATCGTAGATCTTCTGATGGTCATCCTGCTCGGAAGTATTGAGCATAAACCGGATTTTTGCCCGTTGGTAATCGTAATCGACCAGTTCATTAAAGTCCCCGGGATCCCCCGACATGGCGTACAGCAGCAGCAATTGGGCAATCATTTCCCGCGAGTCCGGAATCCGGCGGTACGTCGAATCACCTTCGTTCAGTTGCGCGTGCATCCGGCGGATGATGTCGGCGAAGGAACTGGTGTATCCCACCCCGGGCAGTCCCTCGGCGTACTGCTGGAAAGCGACGATTTTCCGGAGCAGATCCGGCGATTGAATGGAACCCGGCGCATTGCCATCCACCATGACATCCAACGTGCGGGCCCCGCCCAGCTGCTCGTTGAACTTTTCAAAAGTGACCCGCAACCGGTGTCCTTCCGGGAAGTACTGGATAAAATCCGTGCCTACCCGTACGCGGTAAATTCCAACCGAGGAGACAACCAGGATGATGACCGTCGCCGTTACAATGGCGCGGGCACGCTGGATGGAAAAGCGGGCCAACCGAATCAGTACGCGGTCAAAAGCCGCCGCACGACCGGCTTTTCGGCGCGGTGGGGTTCTTTTGGTCAAGGCCAGCCAGGCCGGAATGACCGTAACGGGCAAGATCATGGTAATGAGCGTGCCGGCCGCGGTGATTACCCCGAATTCCCGGATGGAAGTTACCCGAAAAACGACCAGGGTAGCCATCCCGATCACGGAAGTCAAACCGGTGATGAGAATGGCGGGCAGAATGTGCGCGGTAGCGTCGCGAATACTGGCCAGGTGGTCTTCGTTCCCGGATTCCTCGTAGTAGCGCTGCATCATGTGGATGCCGTAGGAACTGGAAGCCGCAATCATCAGCAGCGGGATGGCCGACGACACCACGTTCATCTTAAAGCCGAAATACCCCATCATGCCCATCGTCCAGACGATGCTGAGCAAAACCACGACGAAGGGCAGCACCACGCCGAGCACCGTCCGGAAAGAAATGAAGAAGCTGAGCAGCACCAGCAGCAGCGATATGGGGAGCAACAAACCGACATCCTGCTGAATGCCCGCGTCAATTTCCTGTTGTTGCACCGGAGCGCCCGCCAAAAAAATCCGTTCGGGATTTCCGTACTGCTTGGCAATCCGCTCTACTTGCTGAAATACCTGGCCCTGGTTGCTGTGCTTTTCGATATTGGCAACAATGGCCGTAAACCGGCCATCTTTGGAAACCAACCGGCCCGTTACCAATTCATTGGCCGCCACCTCTTTTTTCAATTGGGCCATGCCGGCGTCCGTCCGGGGAATGGTCCGCATCAAGGGACCTACTTCCAGTCCCCATTCTTTGCCTTCGATGTTATTGAGGGTCGAAAGACTGGTAATTTCGTCCCCAACGACCCCGTCCACCTTTTTTAGTTCCTCCGAAATGAGGGCAATCTTTTCCAGCGTGCTTCGCCGAAAAATGTCATCGCTCTCAATGCCAATCAGGACGATGTCTTTCTCGCCAAAAACCGCTTTCA
>JACMKY010000473.1 GCA_014379925.1 Cytophagales bacterium
CGTTGTTTGACGTCTTCTTTGACGTAAGCATCCCCCATTTTCAGGCCCAGCGCCCGGTTCAGTTCGGCCTCGTCGTAGCGGGTGTTTCCCTGCCAGGTGATTTTTCCGATGCGGAGGCCGCTCGCGGCCTGCCGGGTGGCGAACGGGACGGGGGCGTTTTTGGGCGTTTCGTCGTTGCCCGACAGGGAGCAACATACCAACGCAAGGGCCACTAGGGGCAGGGCGAGCACGAACCTGAGTTTTTGCACGGGGGTGGAGTGGGTTTGGGTGAGCATGGTGATTCTTCGACTTAATTGTTTGCCCGCGAAGCCGTTGGCCAGCGGCACGGGCGTTTCCCGGGTGGTCAGCTTGATGAGCAGCGTGGCGTAGGCCCGGCGGTTTTCGCCCTGGCCGATCACCGCGGAATCGGCCAGGTATTCGTGCACTTCCCGGAGCGAATTCTTCAGGTAGCCCACCACCGGATTGAACCAGAACAATGCCCCGGCCGCCTCCAGCAGCAGCAGGTCCAGGGTGTGCTGCTGCGCGGCGTGTACCCGTTCGTGCTGCTTCACCTGGTGCAATTCCTGGTCGCTCAATTGCCGGTGCCCGGGACCGAGAAAAATGTAATTCAGAAAGGAAAAGACCGGTAGGTTTTGCCGGGTGTAGACCAGCCAGCAGCGGCCTTCCCGGACCTTGGGATGGCCGCGTGCCAGCCGGTGAATCGTCCGCAGATTGCGGTGGATACCCCAAGCCTTGTAAAAAAAGCCCAGGGCATAGACGCTCAGCAGCAGGTAACCCACGCACCCGAGCGCCAGTGCAGTATCCGCTTGACCTACCGAAAGGGGCAGCGGGTCGGAGAAGACCAACCCGATCCGGAAGGGGGACGGGGTGGCCAGTTCCGTGGGGGATGCCGGCCACAAAAATTCGGTGAATCCCGCCGGCAGGGCTACCAGGGGCAGAACCGTACCCAGCAAGACGCTGCCCACCAGGTAGAACCGGTTCCACCGGAAGTGCGTGAGCCGGCCGAACAGCAGCCGGTAGGCCCCGGCGAAAACCCCCAGGCAGAAGCTCGCCTCCGCCAGATACCCAAGGAAGTCATTGGTCATGGCCGGGATCATCGGGGGTGTTTTCTGCCTGGTCGAGCATCCGGAGCATTTCCTGGATTTCTTCCCCGCTCAGATTTTCCTCTTTCACCATGAAGGAGACCACGTTGCCCGGCGATCCCTCGAAGTAGTTGGTCAGGAAATCGCGGAACGTGAAGCGGCGGTAGGCCGGTTTGGAGACCTTCGGGAAGTATTCGTGCGTCTTCCCGTAGGCTTTGTGGTCCACAAAACCCTTCTTTTCCAGAATCCGGATGAGCGACGAAATGGTGTTGTAGGGCGGTTTGGGGTCGGGCATCCGGTCGATGACGTCCTTGACGAACCCTTGCTTGATTTCCCAGAGGATGTGCATTACCCGCTCTTCGGTTTTGGTCAACGTTTCCATGAATCAAAGGTAAAACTGATTTTTCAGTTATGCAACTTATTTTACAGTTATTTAACTGAATTATAAGTTGCGCTATTATATTACGTAGCGGCTGACTTTTTCCGGTCCGGACGCATACAGAGAAGTGGGTTGCCTGGCCCGGTCAAATGCCGCTGTTTATCCGGAAACCTGGTTGTCGGCAATGAGCCAACCGGATGTTTTCCCGATTCGAATCCTGAACGACTTGAATGTATTCCCAATCCGGACCCGGATTCTACCGCAATCGGTTACCCATGCGATTACGCGCTACCCTTGGTTACGTTTTTCTGCTTGTTTTCTTCCCCTTCTTCTCCGGCCACGGTCAGGATGCCGCTACGTTCGCCAACCCGCTGCTGCCTTCCGGGGCCGATCCGTGGACGGTCTACCACGACGGGTATTATTACTACACCCACTCGTTGCAGGACAGCATTACGCTCTGGAAAACCAGGAACCTGGCCGACCTCGGGCACGCCGAACGAAAAACGGTGTGGAAACCGCCGGTTGCCGGGCCGCATTCGCATCAATTATGGGCGCCGGAACTGCACCACCTGCGCGGGAAGTGGTACCTCTACTACGCCGCCTCCGACGGCAACAATCGCCATCACCGCCTGTGGGTGCTCGAAAATTCCTCGCCCGATCCCCTGGAAGGCCCCTGGATACTGAAGGGAAAGGTGTCGGATGCTTCCGATAAGTGGGCCATCGACGGCACCGTGTTCGAAAACGGGGGACAACTCTACCTGGCCTGGTCGGGCTGGGAGGGCGACGTCAACGGCCGGCAGGACATCTACCTGGCCAAGCTGAAAAATCCCTGGACGATTGAAGGGAAACGGGTGAGGCTTTCCAGTCCCACCTACGCCTGGGAGCGCAACGGGGATACCAACGGCCAACGCCACGTGGCCGTGAACGAGGGTCCGCAACTGCTCCGACGCGACGGGCGGGTGTTCCTGTTTTATTCGGCCAGCGGCTGCTGGACGGACACCTACGCCCTGGGTAGGCTCACGGCCCCGGCGGACGGCAACCTGCTGGATGCCAACTGCTGGGAAAAGTCGCCCGAGCCGGTTTTCCAGCAATCGCCGGCTGACGGCGTGTTCGCCCCCGGTCACAACGCGTTTTTCCGGTCGCCGGACGGCACGGAGGATTGGATTCTCTACCACGCCAACGACCAGCCCGGCCAGGGCTGCGGCTCATTCCGCACGCCCCGGGCGCAGCGGTTCACCTGGCGGGTCGACGGAACGCCCGATTTCGGTCGGCCCGTGGGGGTGGGCGTCCCGCTGCGGCTGCCCTCCGGCAACGGAGCCAAGTTGGCCAGTGAGTACCTCTCCACCACCGGCAAATAGACCGGGCGGCACCCCGAGCGGGGCAAACCACCCGGATTCGGGCGTTACCGCGGCCGGTTTGATTGGGCGGCCCGCCGCGTTTCCGTTCGGAACCGATTTTTCCGTCGGCAAACCGGGCAACCCGAACGTCCTTGGCTGCGTTTTAATCCTAAGTTGAAATACTGATTAATTTTAGGTTGAAATACTGAGTCGATTCTCAACCGAGCCATTGGCCGAATCTCCGGTGACTTTTTTCTCGAAAGAGACCACCGTGGATGTTTCACGCTACCTGCCTTCGTAAACCCGGTGGACCCGCAACAGTCCGGTAATTCGACTGATTTTCCCCGACGGCGGATTACCCGATGAGATAACCGAACTGCATTAAATACTGGCATTCAGACGACCGATGAGTACGAACGCAGCGCCGGCGCTAAAGGAACTGACCCAGGGGTTTGCCTTGGTGGCCATTGGGGACGAATTTTTCAAATCCCTGGCCGCGTACCTGTCGAAAACACTGGGGGTTGATTACGTGGTCATCGGGGAACTGGTCCCGGATCAGTCCGTTCGTTCCCTGGCTTTTTTTGCCCACGGCCAACTGGCTGACAACATTCAATACCCCCTGACGGGCTCTTGTTGCGAGCACGTGATGAAATCCGGTTTCTACGCCTTTCCCAGCCGGGTTCAACAGCAATTTCCGAATAATCAGTCCCTGAAACACTTCGGGATCGACAGCTACGCCGGCACGCTTTTGTTCGACGCTGCCGGCAGCGCATCGGGTCTGATCTACGTCATGCACAGCCAGCCTCTGCTCCACCTCGACGCGATCGAATCCTTGCTGACGATCGTAGCCAAGCGGGCTGAACTGGAGTTGGCACGCAAGCAGCAGGAACGGAGACTCTATCAGGCCAATCTGGAATTGATGGCCAGGCTGGCCGAGCGCGAAAAGAAGGAGCGCGCCCTCCGGGCCAAGAACGTCAATCTTCGGGCAGTGAACGAAACGTTGGCGCGTACGGAGGGCGCGTTGAAGGAGCTCAACCACGCACTGGAAGCAAAGGTGGCCGAGCGAACGGAGGAGTTGAACCAGAAGAACGAAGCCCTTACCAGCGTCAACGACGACCTGGACAATTTCATTTACACGGCTTCCCACGATTTGAAGGCCCCCATTTCCAACATCGAGGGTTTGATGAAGATACTGGCCTGCAAACTCAACCAAAAGGGCTGGGAAGACGAAGTGACAACCAAGATTGCCGACCTGATCCACGCCTCCGTGGCGCGCTTCAAGGAAACCATTGCCGATCTGACCGAAATTACCAAACTCCAGCGGGAGACCGGCGACCAGGCAACGGCGAATCTGACCAGCGTCATTCACCACGCGCTGCTGGATTTTCACGACCTCATCCGGGAGGCGGATGCCCACGTTGAGCTTCGTCTGGGGGAGTACCCGGACCTGGTGTTTTCGAAAAAGAACCTGGAAAGCATCGTCTACAACCTCCTGAGCAATGCCATCAAGTACCGCGCTCCGGACCGGCGGTTGGAAATACGGATTGCCTGTGAAGATACCGAAGCCTATCTTCTGCTTTCCGTCAAGGATAACGGACTGGGAATAAACGCGGGGGACACCGGCAAGGTATTTACTATGTTCAAACGATTGCACGACCACGTGGAAGGCACGGGCATCGGCTTGTACATTGTCAAGAAAATCCTCGAAAGCGCGGGGGGCAAGATCGAAGTGGAAAGCACGGTTGACGAAGGCTCCACTTTCCGGGTTTATTTCAAAAAGTGAGTAGTGGGCAATCCGTCATTTTTGAGTTAACGAGAAGCGTTGTCATTGTCATTTAACCCGCCGAGGGTTCCGAACCCTTGGTGGGTTGCTACCGCTGAAGGCGGAGAACTAGAAGCTTACTCCCTGTGGCGTTCCGGGCGGGCTTTCCGTAACCGCTTCGGCTTCGCGAGCAAGAACCTCGCCCGGACAATTGGGCAACGTGAGGGTGAAGGTGGTGCCGCACCCTACCTGGCTGGCGACCGAAATGCTGCCGTTCAGTCGCCGGACGGTTTGGTGGGTGATGTACAATCCCAAGCCGGAACCGTCGGACCGGGAAGTAGCCCGGAAAAACATGTCGAATATTCGGCCGAGGTACTTTTCCTCGATGCCAATCCCGTTGTCTTCGACCCGGATGACCGCCCGTTCGGGATCAACCGCAATGTCGAACTTGAGGTAAGGCTGGCCGGCGCAGGGATTGATGTACTGGATGGCGTTGGAAACGAAGTTTTTCAGGATGATGCCCACGCGGAGTTCGTCGCCGTAGAAAACCGTTTTGCTGCGGAGATCGACCAGCAGGGTGAGGCGGTCGGCGTGGGGCAGGTACTTCAGTTCTTCCACGCGTTGTCCGACGATCTGTTCAAAGTCGACCGCCGTGCAGTTCACGGCCGAGTTGATGTTTTTCGAGTAGTCCACCAGGGACGAGATGAAATCATCCGACTTCCGGATCCGGTTCTTAATCAAGTGGGTATAGTAGCGGGTCACGTTGGAGTTATCCTCCAGCTCAATGAGTTCAATCAACCCCTGGATGGACGCCAGCGGCCCCTGCATATCGTGCGATGCTTTGTAGACGTAACTGGCGAGTTCGTAATTTCGCATCTCCAATTCACTCAGGGTCCGTTTCAGATTCTCTTCCGACCGTTTCAGCCGGGTGATGTCGTAGGTAGCCCCGCTGATGCCCCGGACCTGCCCCGTCTCGTCGATCAGGGGTTTGACGTTGAAGAAAAAATAGCGGGCCTCCCGGCCGTTCAGTCTGATTTTTGCTTCTTCCGTCTTGCTCTGTCGGGTAGCCAGCACGGCTCGTTTCATGGATTCGATCCGGCTGGCATCGTCGGCCGGCATCAGTTCCGCGTCCGTTTTACCGAGTACATTGTGCGCTCCGAACAGCCCTGAATCGTGGATCCACGTGTAACGCAGGTCCGTATCCTGGTTAAATACGGCGATGGGGGCGCTTTCGAGGGCCATCTTGAACCTTTCCTCGCTCTCGCGCAAAGCCTCGGCCGTCTGCTTATGCTGCCTCATCTCGGAGGTTAACCGTTGAAGGGTTTCCCCGAGCGTAGCGGTTCGTTGCTCCACTTTTTCTTCCAGGTTCAACCGAACGCTTTCGAGCATCTCGTTGCTGATCGAGAGTTGTTCGGTGCTGGAGGCAAGGGCGTCGTTGGTGAGACTGAGTCGATCGTTGGCCAGGGTAAGTTCCTGATTGAGCCGGTGCGGTTTCTGCCCGGGCGTTTCCCGAATCTGAAACCCGTTGGCCACGTACACGGAAGCAGAGAGGATGAGAATCAGCGCGGAGAAGGTGATTGAGTAGAGGAAGCGTTCGGCGAGGAGAACAAGCCGGCTCAATTCCTCGCTCTTGGTTCGCAACAACGTGCGTTCGTTCCGAACGAAGCCGGCAAGAAGCGCGTGGATCGCCACCGTGTTTTCCCGGACTTTTTCCGGACGCACCAACCAGGGTAGTGCGGCGGTCGGGTCGCCTTTTCCCCCTAACGCCCGTTGGGAGAGCAGACTCGCTTGCTGGTTGATTCTTTTGTTCAGTAAATCCGTGCGTCCTCCTCGGGTGGCGTTGTCACTGGTAATTTGCTGCAGCGCGCGTGCGTATGCCCGAACGGAATCCAGGGCAGTCAGATACCGTTCCCGGTGGGTGCTGTCGTTGCGGAGCCGGTAAGCCTTCCGTCCGGTTTCGGCCTCTTCCAGAAAACTAATCAACTTATCGGAGGTGCCTATAATGCGTTGGGTGTGTTCAATCCCCCGTGCTTTTTGCAAAATGAAGCGGGCGCTTTGGTAGATCGCTACCCCAACGACCAACAGAACAAACGATACCAGAAGGTAGGTTAAGTATATAAACCGATGAAACTGCGTTTTCATACGGAGGCGGGTAAGTGAAAATGCTTACTCAATGGCATAGATATACAAAATTTCAATAATCAACAGCAACAGTTTGTCTTTTTATTTGATTGGTTTGCGTATTTGCGCGGTACAATTGTATTGAAGAGGACGCTTCCGTAACCCTGAAAGCGGATTTTGTTCTAAAACCCCGAATAGTTCTTTATTTAGTTTGAATCATTGGTCTTTTTTCTGCTTGCTGACGCGTGCCCGGCGGTCCGCCGAAACGCCGGGCAAGCCGGTTCATTGTCCGAAAAAACCGGCGGCCTCTTGGTGAACAAATACCAACCCACGCGGGTTACCCCCGTATATGCCAGCTATGGTTCTCACTACCCAACTCAAAGAGCGCTACCAGCGTGTCCGCCGACAGTCCGCCCGGATTTGTCAGCCCCTTGAAGAAGAAGATTACGTGGTGCAACCCACCGGGGATGTGAGCCCGCCCAAGTGGCACCTGGGGCACACCACCTGGTTTTTCGAAACCTTCATTCTGTCGCGTCAGCCCGGCTACCGCGTTTTTCATCCCGACTACAACTACCTGTTCAACAGTTATTACGAGAGCATCGGCGCCCGCGTTGTCCGCACCGACCGGGGCAACATGTCGCGACCCGCCGTCAGGGATATCTACGCCTACCGCGCCCACGTGGACGAAGCCATGGCGAACTTTCTGGAAAGCGAGGCCGCCGAAACGACGGAGGTCCGGAACTTGGTGGAACTGGGGTTCCAACACGAGCAACAGCACCAGGAACTGCTGGTTACCGATATCCAGTACATCCTGGGCCACAATCCGCTCTTTCCGGTGTACGCGCCGCTGCCGCCATCCGCGGAATCTCCCGAGGACGCACTGGAAACCTACTCGGGCGTTTCCGAAGGCGTTTATCCGATCGGCTACGGGGGCGACGGCTTTTGTTTCGACAATGAGCGGGGCGTACACAACGTCTTTCTGCACCCTTTCCGCGTGGCCAACCGGCTCGTCACCAACGGCGAATACCTCCAGTTCATGGCCGACGGCGGTTACGCCGATTTTTCCCATTGGCTCCAGGAAGGCTGGGCGTGGGTGAAACAAAACCAAGTGCAAGCGCCGCTCTACTGGCACAAGGACCAGCATTGGCACCATTATACGTTGCACGGCCCGGAGCGGGTCGACCCGTCGGCACCCGTGACGCACGTCAGTTTCTACGAGGCCGATGCCTACGCCCGCTGGAAGGGCAAGCGCCTTCCGACCGAATTCGAGTGGGAGGTGGCTTGCCGGCAACTAAACGGGGAGGAGATAAAGGGGAATTTCCTGGAGTCCAATCTTTTGCATCCCACGCCGGGTCGCGCCGGGGACAACCAGTTTTTTGGTGATGTCTGGGAGTGGACCAACAGCGCGTACCTGGCGTATCCGTATTACCAAAAACCGGACGGAGCGTTGGGCGAATACAACGGCAAGTTTATGATCAACCAGATGGTGCTGCGCGGCGGCTCCTGCGCCACGCCCCGGAGTCACATCCGTGCCACCTACCGTAATTTTTTCCACCCCGACAAGCGCTGGCAGTTCACGGGCATCCGCCTGGCAGAAAGCATCTGACTGCGGATTCAAAGGGACCGAGGTCGAAAGTTGGAAATTAGGGGTTAGAGATTACCCGTTGGAGTTGTGGCCTGGTTTGCCTGCACCACTGCTTACCGGCTACTTCGTTGCACGCGACGAACCTACTGAACACTGGTTACTGACTACTGTGCTTCGACCGCAGCGGCAGACCGCTTCGCTCAGCACGGCTGAATACGGGTTACTGAACACTGGCTACTAAAAATATGCGTCAATTATTTGCCCAGGATGTGCAAACGGGGTTATCCGCCAATCCCAAGCGGCTGTCTTCCCGGTATTTTTACGATGAGCGCGGTAACCGCCTGTTCCAGGACATCATGGGGTTGAAGGAATACTACCTTACCCGGAGCGAGTTCGAAATCCTGACCCGGCACCAGGCAGCTTTGCTCCACTTGTTCCGTTCGCGGCCTATCCTGGCCGAGGAAAGTCAACGGCAGGTTGCGTCGGTGGCGGTGGAAGACCACCAGGAGGGAGAGGACAATGCCTTTGAACTAATCGAGTTCGGCGCGGGCGACGGGTTGAAAATCAAAGTTCTGCTGCGGCACTTTCTGGCGCAGCGGGCCTCTTTCCGATACGTTCCCATCGACATCTCCGCCGACGCGGTCAACGGCCTGGTCGCCGACTTGCGGGCCACGTTTCCCGAACTGGAAACCGAAGGCGTGCAGGACGAATATTTTAAGGCGTTGGATTACCTGAAAACCCGTAGTCAAGTCCGCAAGGTGGTGCTGTTTCTGGGCGCCAACATCGGCAATTTCAACGAGGTGGAGGCCATCCAGTTCCTGACGAGCTTGCGTCGGAATCTGAGCCCGGACGATTTGCTGATGATTGGTTTTGACCTTAAAAAGGACCCGTCGCTGATTCTGGCGGCCTATAACGACGCGTCGGGGGTGACGCGGGATTTTAACCTGAACCTGCTGCAACGCATTAACCGCGAACTGGGCGGCGATTTCAATCCCGATCACTTTCAACACTATCCCACCTACGATCCCACGAGCGGCGAAGCCCGGAGTTTCCTCCTCAGCCGAAAGCACCAGACGGTGCGAATTGCCGGGCTGGATGCCGCTTTCGAGTTCGAAGCCTGGGAGCCCATTCACACCGAAATTTCGCGAAAATACGACCTGCGTACCATTGTCCGGCTGGCCCAACAATCCGGCTACCAGGTGGTGCAACACTTCTTCGACCGCCAACAATACTTCGTCGACACCGTTTGGCGAGTGGGAAGGGAATGAATGATGAAAAAATCATTCGTCATTAGACTTGTTCAATATTGACTCACAGTTAGTTAGGCTTATCATTAATTGAAAATTAACAAGCTGTAACCTTTAAACTTAAAGACTCTCTGTAAACAACGCAAAAACATCCCCCTA
>JACMKY010000474.1 GCA_014379925.1 Cytophagales bacterium
CTCCACTACCTGCGGCGGCGGGAGATCGATGCGCTGCTCTTCCGGGTGGAAAGCCTCCGGAAATACGCCGGAACGCACCTCAAAGACAGTTCCAGCATCCGCAGCAAGACATTTTTTAAGCTCCTGGAACTGACCGTACGGCTGGACCTCAACCCGGGCCAATGCCGCCTCAAATCCAAATACCTGCTCACCCGCTTGCAAAACGCGCCCCTGCCGGGCGATGCCTACGCCGAAATCGAAATCATCCCCTACGAACACCTCTGGGATTTGACGTTGAAGCTGTTAAAGGAAAAATCAAGCCGTGTTTTCTAAGTGGCGATTTTGAAAGATTCTTCGCCAAAAAATTCTCGCTGATCCCCGTTTTTCTCCCGCATACGGGTTTTACCTCCCTGTGGCGGCTGGTCAAGTGCGTGTTTTACTGAGCAGCACATTTTCCGCTTTTATACTGATTCTTCTGGCCATCTTTGATGATGTCGCGATGGGGTGCGCGCCAGCGCATCCTGCCGAACCGCCGAAAAGCAAGGTACACTAAAATCAAGAAAGCAATGCTCCTCTCTGATTCTACTCACTCGTTCGCCGAAATTTCCGCCGGTAGCTTCCCGTTTAACCGAATACTGCCCGCCGCCGCGGAAACCTACGCGCCAGGCAAGCCCTTGAAGGCGGCCCGGCTCGCCCAACTGGCAGTTAAGGAAGTGTGGATGGCCCCCAAGACTGTCCTTGCCAACGCCGCGGCCCCGGGAAACGCCCAACCGACGGACGTGTTCCTGGTCACCGTGGTAACGGACAACCAGTCGAACGACCCCGTTCAGTTCCAGATCAAGTCGTTCCGCAACCCGGCCCGGGGCGGTTTCCTGCCGTTGCCTTCCTGCGGCGCAGTAGGATACCGAAGCGATCCCGAGAAACGACCCACTTCCCTGGACTACCGCATCCTGCTCATCGAAACCCCCCTGGGCATGCACGAGGTGAACAGCCTTTACCAACGGGTGGTGAACGACTCCAAATACCGCAGTGTCCGCAGCATTCTGACCAACGTGGCCACGGTGGCTCCCCCGTCGGCCAGCCTGATGGCGGTGGCCTCCGACGTGGTGCTGAACCTGACCACGCGCCTCATTCAAGGCGATGAGGAGACGACCCAATTGATTTGTGCCAGGGGTTCCTTCGACAAGAATGAGGACAACCTGGGCACCCGGTACGGACTGATTTCCCAAGCCAACCCATTGACCCGGATCAAATACCAGGTAGAGATCGTGTAAAACAAATTCATTCAAACCAACCCCGTTGGTTCCGGTTGAGACCTCATAGAAACGACCAGATCCCCGGTCGTGGTGTATTACGAAAACCAGCTACCGACTCCGGTGGCTGGTTTTTTTACGCCCGGTTTTCGTTGCCGGCGCCGGGTTTCGCCTATTTTTGGGCTTTCCCGGGAATCATTCCCGCGGGACAACCCTAAAAACCCACGCCGTTGCATGTCGATTCGTTAACCCAGCTCAAAAAGGAACTGACCACCCGCCCGCCCGGCGAACTCCTGCGGATATGCCTGGCCATGGCCAAACTGAAAGCCGAAAACAAGGCGATGCTGGCCTATCTGCTCTTCGAGGCCCACGACCCGCTGGCCTACGCCGGACAAACGAAGCGGGAAATGGATACCCTGTTGGAGGCGATGCCCCGCAACCAGCCCGGGAGTATGAAAGTTCTTCGCAAAGCCTCGCAACTGATCACCCAGTACAACCGCTTCACGAAGTCGAAGCAGGGCGAACTGGAACTACTGCTGCACTTCACCGGCCGGTACCTGGAACGGGTCAGTCCGGAAAGCCGGCACGCTCCCCTGCTGGGCCTCGCCTTCCGCGCCCTTCGCAAGGCGCGCGGCCTGGTCGGCAAACTTCACGAAGACCTGCAGTACGACTACGCAAAGGAGTATAACCAGCAAGTGCAGGCCGTCCACGCGACCATGCGCCACTGGGATCACCACCGTTTTCCGTTGCCGACGCTGGCCTGATTGCTCAGGCCTCCCCGGCGCCTTCCGGGGGAGCACTCACGGGCGTATAGTCCTGGTTGATGACGTTCACCTTCATGGTGTATTTCTCCACCAGGTCGCGGAGGGCATCGGCGTGAAGGGAAGCGTCGGAGTGCAGATCCACGATTCCGCTTTCCAGTTCCTCGTCGGGACTGTCAAACAGGTTTAACTGAAGTTGGGCCAGTTTCTGAATCAACGCGATCTGACTGCTTTGGATGTCGGCCAGTTTGACCAGAATGGCATTCATTGCCTCAATTTTATTCGATTCCGTACTCATACCGGTTGGCGGTTAGGGTGAATATGCGTTTTATTCCGATTCACGCAGAATCCATCTTACGGAATACCCACGCCAATGGTTCAAACGGGCGAATGAGCAGGACACTTCCCGGATTGAACGCACTTCGGCCGGTGGTTTTCATTACCTTTGCCCGTTCATAAGTACAACTGCTGCTTCGCGTAATTCACAATTCATTCATGGACCCATCCACTGCCCAACCCGATCCGACCGATCCGACCGATCCGATTTCGTGGGAAACCCTCGGGGAATACCGCGAGATTCTCTTTCACTACCACGCGGGCATCGCCAAGATCAGCATCAACCGCCCCCACAAGCACAACGCCTTCACGCCACTGACGGTGCGGGAGATGAGCGAGGCCGTGGAACTGGCCCGCCAGGATGAGCGGGTGGGGGTGGTGATTCTGACGGGCGAAGGCGGCCGGGCGTTTTGCAGCGGCGGCGACCAGTCGGTGCGCGGCGAGGGCGGCTACGTGGGCGAAGACCGGGTGCCGCGGCTCAACGTGCTGGACCTGCAGAAGCAGATCCGCTCCATTCCCAAGCCGGTGATCGCGATGGTGGCCGGTTGGGCCATCGGGGGCGGGCACGTGCTGCACGTGGTGTGCGATCTGACCATTGCCGCCGAAAACGCCCGCTTCGGGCAGACCGGCCCGATGGTGGGCAGCTTCGACGGCGGCTTCGGGGCTTCGTACCTGGCCCGGATCGTGGGGCAGAAAAAAGCCCGCGAAATCTGGTACCTCTGCGAGCAGTACGACGCCCAAGAAGCCCTCGCCATGGGCCTGGTCAACAAGGTGGTGCCCTTGGACCAACTGGAAGCCACCACCGTGGCCTGGTGCCGGAAAATCCTCCAGAAAAGCCCCCTGGCCCTGCGGATGCTCAAGTGCTCCTTCAACGCCGAGTTGGACGGGCAGGCCGGCATCCAGGAACTGGCCGGCAACGCCACCCTGCTCTACTACCTGACCGAGGAAGCCAGGGAAGGAAAAAATGCCTTCCTGGAAAAACGCCCACCCGACTTCTCGAAGTTACCCCGCTTTCCCTGAAGGGTTGCAGGTTGCAGGTTACAGGTTGCAGGTTAGTGGGTTACAGGTTGCAGGTTAGAAGGATTGGTTGATCATTCCGGTTTGATTTCAGCGTGTGCATTTGAACAGAACTGATTCATATCCAACCTGCAATACCCTTTAACCCTACGAAGCACACCGCCTGGCAACTTGTAACCCACTGCA
>JACMKY010000475.1 GCA_014379925.1 Cytophagales bacterium
CAAGCAGTTTTCGCTGCTCCCCGACTACCGGGCGGTTTTCGAGACCAAGAACTCCGCCGAATCCATTTTCGAAGTCCAATTCGACGCGGTCAACAGCAACTCCCTGTCTTTTTTTTTCTACCCCACCAACCTGGGTGGACGCAACGAGGTGGGGCCGCGCGGCATCGGCTCCAACCTGGAAGCGGCTTACGAAGCGGGTGATCGCCGCAAGAATGCCTCCATCTCCCCCAGAGTCGTGGTGGACGGAAGAACCATCCCCGAAGGGATTGGAATCAAGTATTACCGGCCCGGTACCGGGGAAGACAACGTACGGGTGATCCGACTTGCCGAAATGTACCTTACCGGTGCGGAAGCCCTGGCGCAACTGGACAACATTCCCGGTAGCTTGGCCTTGTTGAACGAGGTGAGGCAAAGGGCCGGTTTGCCGGCCATCCTGGCGGCGGGCGTGGCCGACAAGAGCGCGTTGCTGGATCGGATCGCCAACGAACGAAGAGTAGAACTGGCCATGGAAGGGCACCGGTGGTTTGATTTGATCCGAACGGGCAAGGCACAATCCGTCCTGGGAATCACGGACCCCAACAAGCTTTTGTTTCCCATTCCCCAACGGGAAACCATCAACAACCCGGTAATCGGTCAGAATCCGGGTTATTGAACCGGACCAACGATCCGTTGGATCCGGAACAGTGCATTTCCGCGAAAGCGGATAGGGTAAGCGGTTAGAGAGATTCCGTTTGTTTTATAAACCAGTTGGTAGCTGGCTTGTGAAACGAACGGAATCTTTTGCTTTGATCGCATTCCCTTGCAAAGGGAGATGCCCGGTTTGCGGGCGATAGTTGGTCAAAGTGATTGTAGGAAAGCCGAAGAGCCAATGCAGTCACTTGTCTACCCCCGTACCGCCCACCAACCGACTCAAGGCGGCCAGGTTGGCCCTTTCATCGGTGACTTCCACCGGAACGGAGAAGCGCACATAACCACCCGGTTGGTGCAGCCTAGACCTGCGCAGCGAAGTAAGCATCCGGGCTTGTCGAAGGGGTGGTGCCAACCAACTTATTCGGCCAAAGGCGATTCTCGCGTGAGGTAATTTTGTTTTTCCCCCTTTGAAGCTGAATTTTTCCGGCAAATCGCGCACTCCGACATATTTTATTGATACTGTGACTCAAAAACTTGATAGCGAACTTTTTTTAGGGTTATTTTGAAAAATAATCCACTCGCCCATTCGATTTCCTTCCCACCTAATCAATCCCGTTATGAATCGAATTGTACAAATCGGTTTGTGCTTACTAACCATACTGGCCGGCCACGCGCAGGCGCAGGACGAAACCATCACCGGTAGAGTGACTTCCGCGGAAGATGGAGCGGCTTTGCCCGGCGTGAACGTCAGCGTGAAAGGAACGTCGAGCGGAACGGCCACCGGCGCGGATGGGGTTTACCGACTGAACGTACCAACCAACGCCACGTTGGTATTCAGCTTCATCGGTTTGGTTTCCCAGGAGATTGCGGTAGGCAGCCGCACCGCGATCGACGTGCAGTTGGCGTCGAATGTCCGGTTGTTGAGCGAAGCGGTGATCATCGGGTACGGGGCCGCCGTCAGCAAGAAGGAAGCGACGGGGGCCACCTCCAACGTACGGGGCGACGCGATCACGAACCTGCCGCTTCAGAGTTTCGACCGGGCCATGCAGGGCCGGGTGGCCGGGGTACAGATTTCATCCGCCAACGGAACCCCGGGTGGGGCCGTGTCGGTGCGCATCCGCGGGGTGGGTTCGATCACGGCGGGCACTCAGCCGCTCTACATCGTCGACGGGGTGCAATTGAACAACCGCAGCGACGGTGGAGCTACGGCCAACACCAATCCGCTGGCTTTTCTGAATCCCAACGACATCGAATCGATCGATATTTTGAAGGATGCGGCCACGGCGGCCATTTACGGGGCGCAGGCGGCCAACGGCGTGGTGTTGATCACCACCAAGAAAGGCAAGGCCGGCCGCACCCAAGTGGGTTTCAACGCCTACACCGGCATCACGGAACCCATCCGGACCCTGGCCGTGATGAACACCCAGGAATTCATCAGCACCCGCATCGAGGCGTCGAGTACCAACCGGCCCACCATTCCCGCGGAAACCATCCGGGGCAACGTGTTGGCCGAATTGGGTTTCAACCGCGACTTGTCGGATGCCGAAATCGCGGCTTTGCCCACCTACGACTGGCAAAAGGAAGCGTATAAAACGGGCATCGTTCAGAATTACGAGGTTACCGCGCAGGGCGGAACGGACAAGACCACCTTCTACAGTTCCCTGTCCTACAACAAGCAGGACGCTTCCCTGATCAACGTCGATTTCCGCCGGGTGGCGGCCCGGATCAGCCTGACCAACAAAATCAACGACCGGATCACCACGGAAACCAGCCTGAATTTGAGCAGCATCACGCAACGGGGACCTTACGGAGGCGCGGGAGGGTCGCTGGCATTCGGGGCTCCCCAGTACTCGGCCCCGCTGATTCTGCCTTTTAATCCCATTACCAACCCCGACGGGTCCTTTTACGGGCTGCCGGCTTCGGGGGTGGTAATGCCCGGTGACCTCAGCCAGAACGTAATCGCAAACGCGAACTTCATCAAATCGAGCGTAGTCAGCAACCAGGCGGTGGGTAACCTGACCGTGACCTACAAAATCAACGACCACTTGTTCGTCAGGGGGTTGGGTGGCATTGATTTCCGCAGCCTGAAAGGGTCTTTTTACGGCGATCCCCGGTTGTCGGATTATTTTGCCATCCGAGGTACGCTGACCAATTTTCTCAGCGATAACCTGAACTACAATACCAACGTCACCCTGAATTTTAGCAAATCCCTCAACAAACACAGTTTAAGTGGCTTGGGCGGGGTGGAATACCGCAGCGACGTGAACGAGGGGACCAGCCTGAATGCACAAGGATTTCCTTCTCCCGACTTTACTACGGCCAACGCGGCGGCGGAACCGTCGTCGGTGGGCGGTTTCTGGACGGGTGTGAAACGGGCGGCGGTATTCGGCAATTTGCGGTACGACTACGACAAGAAATACCTGTTCAGCGCGGTCCTGCGGTACGACGGTTCCTCCCGCTTCGGCGCCAACAACCAGTGGGGCTTGTTCCCTTCCCTCTCCGCCAAGTGGCTGCTCTCCGAAGAAGCTTTCCTGAAGGCCAGCCCCGTCGTCAGCGACCTGGGTTTGCGGGCCAGCGTCGGCAGCACCGGCAACGACCAGATCGACAATTTTGCCTCCCGCCGGTTGTACGGTTTGAACGGGGTGTACCAGGGCAATTCGGGCACCGGGCCTTCGCTGCTGGGGAATTCCAATCTTCGTTGGGAACGCAACGTAACCTACAACGTCGGATTGGACTACGGTTTCTTCGGCGGGCGAATCAAGGGCGCCGTCGACGTATTCCGCCGAATCAGCCGGGATCTGTTGCTGGACCGATCGATCCCGGCCACGAACGGTTTCACGAACGCTCAGAACAACACGACTTCGTTCATCACCGAAAACATCGGGGAAGTGATCAACGAGGGGATCGAGTGGGAAGTGACCACCGTCAACCTGGACCGGGGCAACCGGTTCAGGTGGGAAACCAGCTTCAACGTTTC
Organism: Cytophagales bacterium; assembly: GCA_014379925.1. Taxonomy (GTDB): domain Bacteria; phylum Bacteroidota; class Bacteroidia; order Cytophagales; family ES-bin-26; genus ES-bin-26. The sequence goes on from JACMKY010000475.1 coordinate 3,608, forward strand.
GGCCATCCGCAACGAGGTGACCAAGCTTTCCGAAGGCGTGGACGTCCTCCCGGGTGACTTGACGGTACGGGTTGGTTATCCGTTGTTCACCAACGTGGCCGTGCCCTTCGCCGGGGTAAACCCCGCCAACGGCCGCCCGATGTGGTACGATCCGAACGGCAACCTCACTTACTTGGTGAGAACGGCCGACCAACGTCCGCTCGGACACAATGACTTGTCCAAGTACTTCGGTGGGCTGACCAACACGTTTACGATGGGCGGGCTGGAGTTGTCGGTATTTTTCCAGTACGACTACGGCCGGACCGCTTACAACGGACAGGAATTCCGGCTGGCGGATAACGCCGGCGTGTTGCGGAACGGACTGACCTATTACCGGGACAACCGCTGGACAACCCCCGGGCAAATCACCGCGGTGCCCAGACCGGCGGAGAACCGTACCGAACTCAGCGGACGGGTGTCGTCCTACCAAACTGCCGGACGTTTCTACCAGGATGCTTCCTACATCCGCCTCAAACAACTGACCCTGGCCTACAAGTTGCCCAAGTCATTGCTCGAATCCGGGAAAATCAGCGGCGTACGGATCTACGCGCAAGCCATTAACCTGCTGACGTGGACCGAGTGGACCGGTTTTGATCCCGAATTCCTGAGTTTGGGTGGAAACGGCAACCAGGGAATTGTTCCTACTTCCCGCAATTACACCTTCGGCATTCAGGTTCAACTTTGATCAACGAAACAACACCGATGAATAAACTGACCGCCTGTATTCTATCCATTGCACTCCTTTCCCTCCCCGGCTGCAGCTCGTTGCTGGAGGTTGAGCCCCGGCAAAGCATCGATACCGACCAGGCCCTTGCCACGCCCGAGGGAATCCGGGCGGCCCTGTTCGGAACGTACAGCAACCTGAAGGCCCAGGCGTTGTACGGAAGGGACCTGCTGGCCATTGCCGAAGCGCTGGGTGACAACACCGTCATCATCAACCGGGCGGGGGGACGGTTCGTCAATGAGGGGCAAAACGTGATCAATAACCACCTGGGAGGCTGGGGCACGTATTACTACACCATCAACCAGTGTAACTTGATTTTAAAGGCTTTGCCCGAAAGTACACTCCCGGAGCCGGAGAAAGATACCATCGAAGGGGAAGTAAAATTCATCCGCGCCCTGATGTATTTTGACCTGAGCCGCGTTTACGCCTACGAACCCGGGGTCTCCGTCCCGGCCCTGGACAAGGGCGCCGTTCCGCTGTTGCTGGAGGGCATCGATTCACCCGAACAAGTTGCCTATCCGGTCCGTAATGCGGCCGGCGAAGTATACGCCCAAATTTACCGCGATCTGCAGGATGCCACCGCGAAAGCACCGGCTACGGGTGGTCCCAACCGGGCGACCGCCGGCGCGGCCCACGCTCTGTTGGCCCGGGTAGCGCTGTATAACCAGGATTGGAGCACGGCCGTGCAATCCGCTACCGCCGCCCTTGCTTCCAGCGTGGGACGTTTGGCCGGGAACAGCGAGTACGTGGCGGCGTGGCGGGCCAACGGTAATCCGGAGTCCATCTTTGAGGTGCTGTTCAACAGTCGCCAGGAATCGTTGGGCGTCAACAATTCCCTGCAGTCCGCCTACACCACCATCGGGTCGGTGTCCCAGGCGTCCAGTTTGCTGGCGAGCCGCCCCACGCCGTTGCCTCCCGCCACCGGTTGGGGATCGGTAGTGCCGACTCCCACCTTCCTGGGTCTTTTCACCACTGGCGACGTCCGCCGTCAGCTGTACCAGCTAGGGTTGAACCGGTCGAACAACGTAATAATCGAATGCACCAAGTTTCTGGGTAAATCCGGTACGATTTACATGGACAACGTGCCGGTTTTGCGGGTTTCGGAAATGTACCTGATCCGGGCGGAAGCCGCCGCCCGTCTCAACCAGTTGGTAGGTGCCGCCGAAGACGTGAACCGCATCCGGACCCGGGCGGGTTTACTGGCGTTGACCGAACTCGATTCCCAAACCAAGGTGTTGACCGAAATCGAACTGCAACGCCGCCTCGAACTGGCTTTCGAGGGCCACCGTTGGTTTGATCTCAAGCGCCAGGGACGCGACGTGGTCAAAGCCACCGGAAACGTATCCTACGGAGATACCCGTACGCTGGCCCCCCTGCCCAACAGTGAAATCCTCGCCAACAAAAACCTGGAACAGAATTCCGGATATTGAGCAATCAGCCGCTGGGCAGGAACCCGCTCCGAACGCTCCTTCTGTCATTCGGGGGCTGCCCTAAAAATCGTGCTAGCCACTTCCGTAATTCAAAAACCGAATGCTTTATTAATGAATCACCCGAAGGCAACCCCATGAAAAAAAACCTGAGTGCGCTGTTGATGGTCATCGGACTGGCAACCTCGTGTTTCAAGGAGTATGACTACACGTTTGACCAAGCGGGGCTCGTCGAATTCGAAGATGCCGTGCGCAACGCGCCGGCGCCGGGAGCTGCCTTTCCAATCATCGGAGTCCCCCGTACCCAAGGGGTGCGGAACCTTCAAGTAAACCTGGTGGGTAGACCCTTGCCATCGCCCGAAATACTGTCCATCAGCGTCGATACGGCCGTGTCCGCTTTCTTGAGCCCTACTATTATCCGGGCGGTGGAAGGAACCCACTTCCGCCTCAACGAACGGGAGATTATTTTGAAGGCGGACACGAATTTTACCGTCTGCCCATTCACCATCCTCAACCCGGGGGTGGTAGCGGGCCGTCAGGCACTGGTGGTGTTGAGGCTAGAAGGCGGTCCCACCGTTCTTCCGTCCGAGAATTACCGCCGGGTTGGATTCCGGATCGACCTGCGCTGACGCGAACGGGTCCCGGTCGAAACCGGCACTCATCCACGCCCACCAACCGGTTCGACGCGATCCGGTTGATCCGGGCTTCCACTGGAATGGTAAAGCCGGTATGGCTACGCTACGGATACCGCCCTGCCAGGTCTCCCGCAGCAATTCTCGGCGTGCATCCCGCCGGGCGTCATCGCCGAAACTACCCACGAAGCAGGCTTCGATAACGTGTCTTACTTCGCCAATGGTTTTGAGAACCGGTTCGGCCTCAATTCCAGTGACTATTTTCCGTCTATTGCGCGTCAAGCGTCGGAATATTCCCGGTAGAAAAGACACCCATTGTCGTGGAACCGGTTTTGCGCCCCCAACTCC
>JACMKY010000476.1 GCA_014379925.1 Cytophagales bacterium
TGACCAAAGCCCACGCGAAAAACAGACGGTAATCCGGAAAGTACCCGGCCAGCACCACCAGCAACGCACTGATGGCCAGAAAGGGCGCGATGGCCAGCGGAATAATTTCCCGGAGGTGAACCACGTGGCGGTTGGCGCACGTGTACACGGCCAGGGCCTTGGCAGCAAAGGAGAAACGGATGTCCGCTGCTCCCATTCCCTTGTATACCAAGGCGTGAATGCCCTCGTGGAGCGGCAGCAGCACCCCAAACACCACCGCGAGGGCCAGTAGTCCTTGCCAGAGCACCGCGGGCTGGCTGGCGGCCCGGGCGCCGGTGAAGCCGGCCAAAACGCCCAGACTCAGGCTAATCAGCAAGATAAAGGCCCCCACCACCCACGAACCTTTGGCGTGTTCGCGAAAGAAAGGCGTTGGATTCTTCAGGTCCATCTCGCCGATTACGTGGTAGCGACCGGCATCCGACAAATCCGCTACCGAAGGCTTGGCAACCATGGTCAGAGGCTGAGCAGTTCTTTGAAGCGGATGGCTTGCCGACGGGAAATCTCAATCTTGTCCCCGCCCCGCAGCGTTACTTGCAGTCCACCGCTGAACCAGGGTTCGATCTTGTCGACCCACTGCAGGTTGATGATGTGTTTGCGGTTGGCCCGGAAAAAGGTGCTCGGTTCCAGGCGTTCCTCCAGCGTATTCAGCGATTTGAGGATCAAAGGTTTCTGGTCATCGAAGTGCAGCCGGACGTAGTTGCCCATCGATTCGAAGAGGCGCACCTTGGCCAGCTTGACGAACCAGCATTTTTCGCCGTCCTTGACGAAAACCTGGTCGTCTTCCGTGAGCACTTTCTGGTTTTCCTTCTTGGCCACCTCCGGCCGCTCGTTCTCGTCCACCTTCTGGATGGCTTCGGCGAGCCGTTGGCCGTCGATGGGTTTCAGCAGGTAATCCAACGCGTTGTACTCGAAGGCCTTGAGGGCGTACTCGTCGTAGGCCGTCGTGAAGATGACCTCCGGCACCTTTCCTTCCAGCGAAGAAAGCAACTCGAACCCGTTCTTGCCCGGCATCTGAATGTCGAGGAAGAGCAAGTCAGGGGCCAACTCGTCGATTTTTTGCAGGGCTTCCTCGGCGTTCACGGCTTCCCCGACCACGTCGATCCGGGGAAAAACCTCGAGCATCCGGCGCAACTCGCTCCGCGCCAGCCGTTCGTCATCAATAATTAAAGCTCTCATCTATAATGATTAATGGTGAATGATTAATGACGAATGGTGAATGGCTTTTCATTAATCATTCGTCATTCACCATTCGTCATTATTGTACGGGTATTTTCACTTGGGCGCACACGACGTTGTCGGAATCCTGCTTGATCTTGAAACTGGCTTCAGCCCCGTACAACAGTTCCAGCCGTTGCGAAGTATTGATGAGGCCAAAACCACCCGAATCCAATTTTTGCAGCGTGCCGGTGTTTTTGATGTCAAGGTACAGAAAATGTTTTTGTAAACGGGCGTTGATGGAAATGAAGCCTCCGTACAAGGGCTTGGAAATGCCGTGCTTGACGGCGTTCTCCACCAACGTCTGCACCATCAGGGGCGGCACCTGCACGTCCAGCGCATCGGCGTTGACGTTGATCTCCACCTTCAGCCGGTCCTCGTAGCGCACTTTTTCCAGGGCCAGGTAATCTTCCACCGTTTTGAGTTCTTCACTCAGCATCACCGTTTTGCGGCGGTCGGCGATGAGCGAGTTGCGCAGGATGTTAGAGAGCTGGGTGATACCTTGTTGCGCTTTCTGGGGATTTTCCAGCACCAGCGCCCGAATGCTGTTAAGGGCGTTGAATACGAAGTGCGGGTTGAGCTGCGAACGCAACGCTTTTACCTCAAACTCCTTGACCGACGATTTGAGCCGCATGCGTTCCACCTCGGTGTTCTTGGAGCGTTCAAAATACTGGAACATGTGGTAGATCAGCGACCAGAGGAGCAGGTACTTGCTCCAGTTGGTCACCATCAGCACCAGGGCGAGCAGGTCGGTCTTGACGGAAAAATCGGAAATGATGTAAAAGTCCAGCGGCAGGTTCACCGCCGTCAGCAGCGTGGCCAGCAGCAGCACCGAAACCACGATGCGCGGAACCAGCTGGTCCAACGGCAGGTTGAGCCATTGCAGCCGCTTGATTACCAGTCGGTAGGTGTGCGTGACGGCAATGCCCAGGCCCAGGTTCACGAGCCCGTTGGCCAGGAACGAGAGCTGAAAACCAAACTTGGCGTAGTAGCCGATCGTTTCGTAAAAGGCAAACGCCGACCAGCCGCCCAACTGGCAAAGCCAGTAGATCTGCGACTTGCTCATCCCACGCTTGGCTACCTCGCCCGGGCGGGTAGCCCGTCCGACAACGGTTCGCGCCGCCACCAGCCCATTCCACCACCCGGAAGAATACTTGACCCAGTCTGCCATGTTATCAAAGGTAGTTCAACCAGGGAACTACGCGTAAGGGTATTTACAGGAAAGGCCGGTATCAGTTATCAGTTATCAGTTATCAATTATCAACCGGAGGTAAGACCTTGGTCATTGATCATCGATCATTGACAAGTGAGCGGTGTCGTCGAACAGTTCGACCGAAAACAGACTGCCCGTGTAATGCAGTTTGTAAAGGCACAGGTTGTGGTGCTCGAACAGGTTCATGGCCGAAAGCGGGTAACGCAACAAGGTAGTGAGCAGAATCCGCATCGCCCGTCCGTGCATGCAGATCAGGACGATTTCTTCCTCCCGGCGCGAAAGAATTACGTCCAGGACGGCCTGTTGGCGTCCACGCACGTCGAGTGGGGACTCGCCTCCCTGGATGCGCAGGCCTTCCTCACCGGTTTCCCAGCGTCGGATCACGTCGTAGTAATACGCGTCTTCCTCCGGGGTAATCACTTTGCCCTCCCGGTATCCCCAGTTGATTTCGTTCAATCCGGCGTGACTTTCCCAAGGAAGGCCCGCGTCGAGGAACCGTTGCACCGACTGGATGCTTCGCTTGAGCGCCGAGGTGTAGACTTTGTCGAAAGGAATGCCGTGGTAGGCACGGTAAAACGCTTCGGCCTGGGCCCGCCCCAAGGCGTTGAGGTCGGAATCAATTCCACTTCCCTGGACAATGCCCCGTTTGTTAAAATCAGTTTGGCCGTGCCGAATCAGGTAGATCTGCTTTGATTTCAAAATGAATCGTTGGGTGAATGGCCAACGTGAATTGGATAGCCACGGTCAACTATCCACTACCCACCGTTGCGTACGGAAAGACTGACGCGCGCAAAAGTACACTAATTCCGTTGAAAACCCGGTCTCCGGCGGAGCGGAGGACCAAGTTGGAAAGCGGAGGAAATCGAATCCGGTTACGCCTTCGGGAAAAGTCCGGCAAGTGGTTCGGATTGGGTGGTCCGGCCACGGAATGGTGCCAACTCCGGGGGATTGCATTCGTTTTTTAAAGCGGCCATTGCCAAGGGATTTCCGGCCGGGGTAACCAGGTCCGGACCCGGGGGATGTACGACGAGGTGGGAGCGTTTCTTGCCAGCCAGCCACTTTGTCGTACACCCAACCCGGGAATGGGGGTGAATAAAAACCACCAACCCAAAAAATTACTGGAAGAAATTTCCGGCGTCAATTAAAAGCGTGCTGCCGGGCAGGAACAACGAAACGCGAGACCAATAACCCCTTTACCGGAGCTGATCCGGCTACGCTACCTTCCTTTTGCGACCCCGGTTGGATTTAGGTTTTTCGCCGACTGCGGCCTGGTAGGATCTCAATTCGGTCGCGATTTCGTCGTTCAAACGGTCGAGTTTTTCCTTCAAAACCGCTAGCCTGGCTTCTTCGATCATCACTTCGTCCATCTTTCCCAGCAGCTTGGCGATGGATTTAATCTGGCCGGCATCTTCCGTTCTCGTAATCAATGACATTAATTCCGCTTTGCGCGTGTCTGACTTTCTCATCGTTTTGGTTTTTGGGTTGAATTAATTAGAGAGTGAATTATTGATTTTGACTGATTAAATCACGGCTGATTCGTCGAGCTTGGTAATAAGCCGTAAACCTAATGTAAAAAAACAAATAAAAGCAATCCGAAAAATTTTTTATTTTGAAGCCAGCGCTCATCCGGGGTGTAACGCAAATTATTTTGCCGGGTATGACCCGTTGAATGAATTCGTCCGGCCCGGTTTGTACTGGGTTTTTTGTTGCCTTTTAACCCGGCTACGCCTCATTCTCCGCGGAACTTTCATCCGGAATCCTGGTTGCCAAACCGGGTTTGATCCTTGGATTTGTTTTGCTTCCCTTTGTTGGTTTTTACCCTTATTTTTGTCGCACACCCTCAAAAAACGCAACCATGATCAATCCCGGAGTGACCGTAGAAGCCTTGCAGGAACTGACCCGCCACAGCCTGGAAAAACACCTGGGTATCGAATTTACCGAGGTGGGTCCCGATTACTTGTGCGCCCGAATGCCGGTGGACGGGCGTACCCGGCAACCCTTCGGCGTACTGCACGGGGGCGCGTCGGTGGTGCTGGCCGAAACCCTGGGCAGCGTGGGCGCCAACAGTTGCGTGGATGGTGCGCGTCAGTACTGCGTGGGGCTGGAGATCAACGCCAACCACGTGCGCAGTGTGCGGGAAGGTTACGTATACGGCCGGGCAACCGCCCTGCACGTGGGCCTGACGACTCAGGTTTGGGAAATCCGCATCCGCGACGCGGAGAACCGACTGGTGTGCGTAAGCCGCATTACTTTGGCAGTTTTAGATAAAAAATAAAACTTTTTGACGATTTTTTTCCGGGTCGGGTTTTAAATGGCCCGGTGCGCGGCCCATTCGCGCCCCAATTTTGTTAAGTAAGTGAGCAGGCACGGTGTCCTCACCCGGTGGGATGAGTCCGGTGCCCTTACCCGATGATCGAATTAGCGGAGAATCTCCTCAAACGTACGGCCGATTGGCTACCCGCCCTGTGGCACACGGCAACCAACGAACGCCGGTCCGCCGCGTTGTGGCGCCTCCCGGATCAAACCGAAAAACACGTGCTCATCGACCCCTCGGGCGACCCGCCGCGGGTGAAGGTGGACCTGGAAGAATTACCGGCGGGATTTGCGTTCAGTCCTTTTCTCCACGGCGAGGAAAAAAGCACTTGGTTTCTGGCGGCCGGAGTGCACGTCCGCTTCGGCGCGCCCGGTGAGCCACTGGCGTTGGCCTTCCCCAATCCGGGTGCGCAGGCCGCGGGAGAAATTTTTTTAAGCAAGGCCGCCCGGTACGTTGCTCCGGACGCCGACCCGGTTCTGCCCTTGCCGGATCCCGTCCCGGCCGACGGGGCGGAAAAGGAACGGTACGTCCGGCTGGTGGAGCGGGCCATCGAAGCCATCCACGCGGGCCAGTTTCAAAAGGTAGCCCTCTCCCGGAGCGGGCACGTGGCGTTACCCGCCGATTTTGATGCGTTGCGTTTGTTCGAACGGCTCTGCCGGATGTACCCGCGCGCGTTCGTGTCGCTGGTGTCGGTGCCGGGCGTGGGGGTGTGGACGGGAGCCACGCCCGAAACCCTGATCAGTGTAGATCGGAACGGGCTGTTTCGGACGGTTTCGCTGGCGGGTACGCAACCCCTGCGCTCCGGTGCCTCGGTGAGGGAAGCCCATTGGACCCACAAGGAAATCGAAGAGCAAGCCCTGGTGAGCCGCTACATCGTGAATTGCTTTAAGAAAATACGCCTGCGCGAATACGAGGAAGAAGGCCCCAAGACCGTCGTGGCCGGCAACCTGATGCACCTGCGGACCGATTTCCGGGTGGATACCCAGGCCGTCGGCTTTCCGCAGTTGGGCACGGTAATGCTGGAACTGCTGCACCCCACTTCGGCGGTTTGCGGGGTGCCCAAGGTGGTGGCCATGGATTTCATCCGGCAAAACGAAGGCTACGACCGGCAGTTCTACAGCGGCTTCCTGGGACCGGTGAACGTGGACCGGGAAACGCACCTCTTCGTTAACCTGCGCTGCCTGCAACTGCACCGATCAACGGCGACCGTGTACGCGGGGGCGGGCATCACGGCGGAGTCTACCCCCGAGAAGGAATGGTTGGAAACCGAGGCAAAATGCCAAACGATGCTGAAAGCCCTGTAAACTGGTGGGCAGTGGGCAGTAGGCAGTTGGCAATCAATAAATTAAAAGAAAAGTGGCAATCCCTAATGGCGTGATTGTTCTTTCCCTTACCTTGCCATTTCCCTCTTTGCCAACTGCCAA
>JACMKY010000477.1 GCA_014379925.1 Cytophagales bacterium
GAAGTGTCCGGACGGTAACGACGGACGCGAAGTCAAAATTCAGACGGCTCCGCGGTTACCTTGTCCGTTCAGCGTGGAATTACGGGGGGCACAAAAATTTATTTTGCCGATAACTCCCGGGAAATTCCGCCTAAAAACGGTAAAAATCCGTTTGCGGGCAGTAGGCGCGGTTCTTCGACCATCGCCCGTTCTTTGGTTATCAGCCAGGTAACAAAGCCATAACAGCGGGTCACGGCCGCCTTCTGTTTCCCTCTTTCCGGCTTTCAATGGTTTTGCCCTGGGGCGCTGTTCGTCCAAAGCGGCGGGGAAAGGTGGCTAGCCAGTACTTCCCGGGCTGCTTGCCGGGAAAACCTTCCCGGAATCCATCCGTATACAGACTTACCGACAATTCCCTTTTGATACCCGACGGTTGTGACACTTGGGTAGCAGTTTGAATTACGAAGCGGGAAGACGAAAAGACCGTACCAGTGGCAGGCACCAGTTGCCCAAGGGTATTCTTCCCCGTTGATGATTCAGTGGCGGATTTTACTTGAACGTATTATTTCGACTTGTCCGGTGCCCGCGAGGCATCCGACTGGCCTTGTTGCGCCCCCGTCGGTAACCGGTGCGTTTTGTCCATTTTAAATCCATAATGTACTTGCTTCATGAGCAAACTCGACGACCCACTGCTAGCTACCCACCAAGCGAAAGATTCTTTGGAAGATTCTCTTTCGTCGGTTTTTTCCACCCCGCCCGGCGTTCGGGCGGAAGGTTTGGCCAGACCGGACTTGACTTCCGAGGGAACGTTTGACGCCGAGCGGGCCTGGGTACCGGATGAAACCAGCCGTTTGACTTTCGAGCAACTTCCGGTCCGTCCCGACCTGGTTTGTTTTTCCCATTTGCGGTGGGACTTCGTCTTTCAACGACCCCAGCACCTGTTTACGCGGTTTGCGGCTCAGACGAGGGTCTTTTTCGTGGAAGAGCCCTTTTTCGATGCCACCGAAAACGATTACCTGGAAGTGCGCACGCGCGGCGAGCGGCTTTGGGTAATCACCCCGCACTTTCCCAACAACCGCAGCGCCGAAGAAGACGAGGCGGCCCAGAAGCGGCTCATAAAGGAATTCATCGTCAACCAGCGAATCGACAACTTCGTTGCCTGGTACTATACGCCCACCGCACTCGGCTACAGTGCCGACTTGCAGCCCGTTCTGACGGTGTACGATTGCATGGATGAGCTGTCGGCGTTTGCCGGGGCTCCTCCGCACCTGCTGGAACGCGAGCGGGAACTGTTCCGGCGGGCCGATCTGGTATTCACGGGGGGTCAGAGCTTGTACGAAGCCAAGCGTGACCGCCATCCCCGCGTGTACGCCTTCCCCAGCAGCATCGACCGGGTCCACTTCGGTCAGGCCCGCACGGATTTGCCCGAACCGGCCGACCAAGTTGGCATTCCCGCGCCAAGGCTGGGTTTCTTCGGCGTGATCGACGAGCGCATGGACGTTCAGTTGGTGGGCGAGCTGGCGCGGTTGAAACCCGAATGGCAAATCATTCTTCTGGGACCCGTGGTGAAGATTGATCCGAACGGGTTGCCCCGGCTGCCCAACATCCACTACCTGGGGATGAAGTCCTACCCGGAACTGCCTGGTTACATCAGCCACTGGCAGGTGGCGCTGCTTCCTTTCGCCCTCAACGAATCTACCCGGTTCATCAGTCCGACCAAAACGCCCGAATACCTGGCGGCCGGCAAGCCCGTGGTATCTACCCCCATCACCGACGTGGTACGTCCCTACGGGGAATTGCAACTGGTACACATTGCCCAAACACCCTCCGAATTCGCCGAGGCCATCGAAAAATCCCTGCAACAACACAAGGATCCCGGATGGCTAGACCGCGTGGACGCGTACCTGTCTCATTTGTCGTGGGACCGGACGTGGGCGGATATGACTCACCTGATGTGCCAGCAGTTGCTGCCACGGAAACGTCAGTAGGGTTGGGCTTGAACCAGTGTTTTCATCTATAACTTTCATTATCACCATGTTCGATTATCTGATTGTAGGAGCGGGTTTTGCCGGCAGTGTCTTGGCAGAGCGTCTGGCGAATGAAGCCGGCAAGAAAGTGTTGATCATTGACAAGCGCAACCACATTGGTGGCAACGCGTACGATTATTTTGATGATGCCGGCATCCTGGTGCACAAGTACGGTCCGCACATCTTCCATACCAATTCATCCGAGGTGTTCGCCTACCTGTCGAAATTCACCCAGTGGCGGCCCTACGAACACCGGGTGCTGACCACCGTAGAGGGCAAGTTGCTGCCCATTCCCATCAACCTGACCACGGTCAATACCTTGTATGACCTCAATCTGGATTCGGCCGGTCTGGAAAAGTTCTTCGACTCAATCCGTGAAGAGAAGCAGTACATCCGCACGTCCGAAGACGTCGTGGTAAGCCAGGTTGGCCGTGACCTGTACGAAAAGTTTTTCCGGGGATACACCCGCAAGCAGTGGGGCTTCGATCCGTCGGAACTCGACAAGTCGGTGACTTCCCGGATTCCTACCCGCACCAATGCGGATGACCGGTATTTCACGGATGAATACCAGTTCATGCCGCTGCACGGCTACACCCGGATGTTCAACAACCTGCTCTCCCACCCCAACATCCACATCATGCTGAACACCGACTTCGGCGACATCGAGGGCATCATCCCCTACAAAGAGATCATCTACTCGGGACCGGTGGACGAATACTTCGACTACTGCTACGGCAAGCTGCCCTACCGTTCGTTGCAGTTCAAACACGAGACGCTGGACGTGGCCCAACTGCAGTCGGTGGCCGTGGTGAACTATCCCAACGACCACGCCTATACCCGCATTACCGAATACAAGCACCTGACCGGCCAGACGGGTACCAACAAGACCAGCATCACCTACGAATTTCCCAGCTGGGACGGTGATCCTTACTACCCCGTGCCCCGGCCGGAAAACGCCGAACTGTACCAGAAATACAAAACCTTGGCCGATGCCCTGCCAAACGTCCACTTTGTGGGCCGCCTGGCAACTTACCGCTACTACAATATGGACCAGGTAGTAGCGCAGGCGCTGACGACGTACAACAAGCTCAACCAGCGGAGTGTACTGACATCGACCGTAAAACAGAAGAATGGAAAATCAACCGCGCAGTACCGCGCCGCCAGTTGAGGTTTGGGGAGGAATAGAGTGCACAATCAACCGGGTAGGCGACCGCTACATCGACCAGTTCGACAGCAGCGGTCACTACCTCCGGTTGGATGACCTGGATCGTTTTGCGGAGATTGGGCTGCGCACGCTACGCTACCCGATCCTGTGGGAGCGCCACCTTCCCTCCCACCAACAACCCGACTGGCGCTTTGCCGACGAACGCTTGGCTCGGTTGCGCCAGTTGGGAATCCGTCCAATCGTGGGATTGGTGCACCACGGCAGCGGACCCCGACACACGCAGCTGGACGATCCGGGGTTTGCCGACGGACTGGCCCACTACGCGCGCCTGGTGGCCGAACGTTTTCCCTGGGTGGAAGCCTACACCCCGGTGAATGAGCCACTGACTACGGCCCGCTTCTCCGGCCTGTACGGCCTGTGGTATCCGCACCACCGCAGCAACGCGGCCTTCGCCCGGATGCTGATCAACCAGTGTCGGGCCACGGTGCTGGCAATGGCGGAGATCCGCAAGGTACAACCCCGCGCTCAGCTGGTGCAGACGGAGGACCTGGGACAATGCCACAGTACATTCCTGCTGGCTTACCAGGCCGACTTCGAGAACGAACGCCGCTGGCTCACCTTCGACATCCTGGGTGGCCTCTTAAACCGGACCCATCCGCTGTGGAAACATTTACGTGAACTGGGAATCGCGGAATCGGAACTGGTTTTCTTCCTGGAAAATCCCTGCCCGCCCGACCTGATCGGCATCAATCATTACCTGACCAGCGAAAGGTACTTGGACGAACGGCTGGAAAGGTATCCGGGGTACGCGCACGGAGGAAACCACTACCACACCTACGTGGATATCGAGGCCATTCGGGTGCCCGAAGCCGAACCAGTCGGGCCCTACGGTTTGCTGAAACAAACCTGGGAGCGCTACCGTCGGCCCATGGCCGTAACGGAGGTGCACCTGGGTTGTACGCGCGAAGAACAACTCCGTTGGTTCGGCCAGGTCTGGAAGGCGGCAAATCGGTTGAAATCCGAGGGGGCTGACATCCGGGCCGTCACTGCGTGGGCCCTGCTGGGTTCCTACGACTGGGATAGCCTGCTCACCCACGAACGCCTGCACTACGAACCGGGGGTGTTTGACTTGAGGGCCGAACGGCCAAGACCAACCGCACTGGCCCATTTGATCCGGGGAATTGCGCGCAAGGGCACCCCCGCGCACCCGACGCTGGAGGAACCGGGTTGGTGGCAGCGGCAAACGCGGTGGACGGTCCCCCGCGCCTCGGAAGTCGGGATACTGAAGGTTGTCAAGCGCATTCCAAGCCGTCCACTGGTCATTGTCGGGGCCAACGGCACCCTGGGACGGGCATTTGCCCGCATCTGTGCCCAGCGGGGGTTGTTCTATCACCTGCTGAACCGCCAGGAGATGGACATTACCAATCCGTCGCAGGTACAGCGGGTGATCAACCAGCTCAACCCCTGGGCGGTAATCAACGCGGCCGGCTACGAACGGGTAGCCCAGGCCGGGCGCGAC
>JACMKY010000478.1 GCA_014379925.1 Cytophagales bacterium
AAGAAGGAGCCAATATCCGCAACCGTTCAGGAAAACCACCGGGATGTTGTCGGGAAGGAAGCGCTGGTTGGTCCCCAAGGTGATGGCACGTACGTGGTGGGAACGTCCCAACTGATTGACCCGGCGGGTAAAACCGTTACTTTCCCGGGCCGACCGGTAGACCTCGCCTTAAATCCGGCAGAAACCATCCTGGCGGTTAAAAATATGTCCGATGTCGTTTTCTTCAACGTTGCCAACCAGTCCGTCACGCAAACGCTGCCGCTTCCGAAGGGTGTCGGCAATACTTTTAAAGGAATCGGCTGGAGTTCAAACGGTAAGCAAGTCTGGACCACCGATACCAAAGGTTTCCTGCTTTCAGCTACGCTGCAAGGCAATGGCTCCTTTGCCTGGGATGACAAGATCCTGCTTCCAGGACCGGCTGAAGGGGACGAAAAGGGTTCCTATCCGGGTGGATTTGCCATCGCGGAAGGCATGATTTACGTCGCCTTGAACCGCAATAACACGTTAGGGGTGGTCAATGTGCGTACCGGGGTGCTCGAAAAGCAGATTCCGGTAGGCGTTGCTCCCTATACCGTCGTCATCAAAGGCAATAAAGCGTACGTTTCCAACTGGGGCGGTCGTCAGCCCCGAGCCGGGGATAAAACGGGGCCCTCCAGTGGTTCTTCGGTGGTTGTTGATCCCAAGACCGGCGTTGCCGCCTCGGGTACGGTTTCGGTAGTGGACGTGGCCAGTCGAAAAGTTATTCGGGAAATAGCGGTTGGGCTGCACCCGAGCGGGATGGTAGTCTCGGCGGATGGCGCCCGGCTGTTGGTGGCCAATGCCAACAGCGACCTGATTTCGGTCATCGATACCCAATCCGATCAGGTTATCAAAACCATCAGTTCCAAGCCGATGGCCGAGCTGCCTTTTGGAAGTGCCCCCAATGATGTAGCCATTGCGCCGGATGGAAAAACGCTTTACGTAGCCAACGCGGGCAATAATCTCCTGGCAGTCATTGATCTTGCCACGGATCGGGTAAAAGGTTTGATTCCCACCGGTTGGTATCCGGGAGCAGTTATTTTGTCGCGGAATGGAAACCAACTCATGGTGGCCAATACCAAAGGGGTTGGGAGCCGACAGGCTGGTTTGAGGGAAAAAGGACACAATTCCCACGATCACCTGGGTTCGGTTTCCTTTATTGCGGTGCCCAGCGCCGCGACACTGGAAAACTACACCATCCAAGCCGCTACCAATATGCGGTTGCCTAAAATAAACCAAAGCCTGCACCTTACAAAGGTGCCGGAGCGGATGGTTCCGGTGCCCACCCGGCCCGGCGAAAAATCCTTGATCAAACACGTGCTTTACATCATAAAAGAGAACCGGACGTACGACCAGGTTTTCGGTGACCTGCCACAAGGCAACGGTGACAGTAGCTTGTGCCAATTCGGGCGAGTAGTTACGCCCAACCATCACGCCCTGGCCGAAACTTTTACCCTACTCGACAATACGTATTGCAACGGGGTGTTGAGCGCCGAGGGACACCAGTGGACGAGTGAAGGATACGTTACTGATTATCTGGAGAAAAGCTTTGGCGGTTTCGTTCGTAGTTACCCCTGGAATGGAGATGATGCTTTGAGCTACGCTTCGTCCGGCTTTATTTGGGATCAGGTCTTGCGGTCAGGGCTTACTTTTCGGACCTACGGTGAATTTGTCCAGGATAAAATCACCCCAGCCGATGCAACCTGGACAGATATCTACAATGATCATAAAAATGGAACCAGTAAAGTAAAGATAGCAGCATCGACCACCCTGCATACGATACGACCCTACGTCTGCCCCAATTACACCGGTTCTCCCCGGACAATACCTGATCAAAACAAGGCGGATGTGTTTATCAAAGAGCTTCACGCCTTCGAAAAAACGGATGCTCTACCCAACTTCATGATGCTGTCGTTGCCCAATGACCATACATCCGGTACGCAGGAAAATTATCCTACGCCCAGAGCAATGGTAGCCGACAACGATTTGGCATTGGGAAGGATAGTGGAAGCCGTCAGCAAAAGTAGATTCTGGAAGGAGACGGCCATTTTTGTGGTTGAGGATGACCCGCAGAATGGGCTTGATCATGTAGACGGACGACGCACCGTGGCCCTCTGCATCAGCCCTTATACCAGAAGGCGTTCCTTGGTGAGCACCCACTACAATCAGAACAGCATATTGCGCACCATTGAGCTGATATTGGGCCTGCCTCCGATGAGCCAGTTCGATTTGGTAGCCTCGCCCATGGTGGATTGCTTTACAGATGTGCCGGATTTTACTCCCTACGTGGTCTTGCCAAATCAAATTCCGCTGGATGAAATGAATCCAAAATTATCCTCCATTTCAGGCAAACAGCTTTATTACGCTAAAAAATCCATGGCATTGCAGCTGGATTACAATGATCTGGCCGACGAAGACCTGTTAAATCGCATTCTGTGGCACTCTGTAAAGGGATACAACGCACCTTACCCCGCTGTAGTTAAAAACGACAATCGATCCAAACCTTGATCAGGCAAGAGTTGACAAAGTTGTTTTACAGAACAAGATTCCCGTTTGGCTGGACAGTTGTTCAAATAACCCGGTATTAACCATTAAAAAGCCGGGTAGCGTAAGTCGGAATGGCTTCACAAACATTTAACAAATTGATAAAACCCCGCGGGCTGCTCCGCTGCTGACGCTTGCCATAACTTTGTAGTTGTTACTT
Organism: Cytophagales bacterium; assembly: GCA_014379925.1. Lineage (GTDB taxonomy): Bacteria > Bacteroidota > Bacteroidia > Cytophagales > ES-bin-26 > ES-bin-26. The sequence continues at coordinate 2,723 of JACMKY010000478.1, forward strand.
ATCCGCCTGCTTTATGAGCGAACCGCCCGTGCACAACGAAGCCGTACGCCCGCCAATCGATGGAACTGCCCCTCCACGAGATTGACCAGGCAGACGAAGAAATGCTGAACCGCATTTTGTGGCACTCCGTGAAGGGCTACCACGTGCCTTATCCCGCAATGGCTCAAAACAACCGCGTAAACGTGGATTGATCGGCCGGCCATTTACCCGATATCCGTTCCGCTGCTCACGCGGGACCGTAAATTTTTTGCGTCTCCTTATTACAACGGCGTCGCTGTCCGTCGTAGACGGCCAAGGGGTTCGTTAAATCACCCGACCCCGGCCAGCCCGCGAGTTCCCGGCAAGTCCAGTTCCTCTCGGACGCGCACCGCCGAAACGAGCCTGACGGTAGTCCCTCGCCGCAATTCGACCGCGTTACCCGGCCGTTGAGTCCGGTAGTGAACAACTACGAATGGTTTTTCCAGACGGTGACTGATGAAAAGAAGGCGTCCCGGTTATTCCTCATTCACCTGTCCGCTAACGGACAGTCCGTGTACGGTTTCGGACACCCGAATGGCGGCTGACGGTGACCAAACCCCTCCCGCGGGCTTTAAAGGCCGTTTTCGAGGAGTGGCAAACCGTTTGTGCTCCTGAACCAGTATTCAGGGATTTACCGGATGGACCGGCTGAAAAGCCTGGGCGACCCCGTCTGGGCGACCCGTCTGGGCTGCCTTAAAGTACGATATGATACGGAGCTACCTCATTGTCGCCTGGCGGAATCTGATCCGCAACCAAGCCTTTTCGGCCATCAACGTTTTAGGATTGGCATTGGGTATGGCCTGTAGCCTCTTGATTATGCTGTGGGTGCGGGACGAACGCAGCGTAGATGGTTTTCACGCCAATGGCGATCAATTGTACCAGGTATACCAACGCCAGCAATACGATGGCAAAATCGACGGCAACTATTTTACGCAAGGCTTATTAGCCAGCGAACTGAAAAAGGTAATTCCCGAAGTGCAGTACGCCGCTAGTATGGAGTGGAACCAGCGTTCCACGTTTGAAGCGGGTGATAAAATGAATAAAATGGCGGGAACCTTCGCGGGCGCTGACTTTTTCCGGATGTTTAGTTACCCTCTTTTGCAGGGAACGCCGGAAACCGCTTTGAAAAGCCCCAACAGCGTGGCTGTTTCCCGAAAAATGGCCGAACAGTTTTTTGGCAGTCCTGAAAAAGCCATCGGAAAAACCATTCGCTACGAGAATAAAGACAATCTGTTGGTAACCGCGGTTTTTGAAAATCTTCCAGCCAATTCTTCTCAGCAATTCGATTTTTTAAGAACCTGGGATGATTTTGTAAAAGAAAACGAATGGGCAAAAAACTGGGGGAACAACGATCCGGTTACCTTTGTGCAGCTGCGTCCGGATGCCGATCCCGCCAAAGTAGCGGCCAAAATCAAGCCTTTTGTCTACGGATACGTAGAAAAAAGCAAAGGGCTGCTGATCGAACTGGGCTTACAGCCCTACCCGGAAAAGTACCTTCATTCCACGTTTAAAAATGGTCAGCTCGATGGCGGCCGCATTGAATACGTGCGGCTTTTCAGCCTCGTGGCGGTTTTTATTCTGCTCATTGCCTGCATCAATTTTATGAATCTGGCCACGGCCCGTTCCGCCAAACGGGCCAAAGAAGTGGGCATCCGCAAGGTGATCGGGGCGGTTCGCTCCGCGTTGGTGGGGCAGTTCATGGGCGAAGCCGCGCTGCTCACGTTCTGCTCGGTCATGGTCGCGGTTCTGGTGGTGGCTTTGCTCTTACCCGCTTTTAACAACCTCACCGGCAAGCAATTGCTGCTGCCGGTTGGACAACCGGTTTTTTGGCTGGCTTTGTTGGGTCTGTTAACGCTAACGGGTTTCGTGGCGGGCAGTTACCCCGCTCTTTTCCTGTCTTCGCTGAATCCGATCCGGGTTCTGAAAGGCAGCCTGACATTCAGTTGGGGCGCCACGTTTTTCCGGAAAGGCCTGGTGGTTTTTCAATTTGTGCTTTCCATTATGCTCATCGTGGGCACGATTGTGATTTACCGCCAAATGGAATACGCCCAAACCAAAAACCTCGGCTACGATCGTGAAAACCTTGTTTACATTCCGATCGAAGGAGATTTGGTCAAGAAATACGACTTGTTCAAGGAAGAAGCGGGCAAAATGGCCGGCATCCTGACCGTTTCAACCATGCGGGAATCACCGACCGTAATTGGCCACCACATCGGCGATGTCGGGTGGGCCGGTAAGGACCCGGGTTTGAGAACGTCGTTTGCCAATACCTCGGTTGGTTACGACTTTGTGAAAACCCTGAACCTGAAACTAAAGGACGGGCGTGATTTCTCCCGGGACTTCGCGACCGATTCGGTGAGTTATCTGCTGAATGAAACGGCTTTGAAGAAAATCGGCTATCAGAATCCAATTGGCCAGCCGTTGTCGTGGGGGAATCGCCCGGGTAAAATTATTGGCATCCTGGAGGATTTTCACTTCAACTCGATGCACCAGGCCATTGAGCCGCTGGTTATTCGCCTGGATGAAAGCCAGCCGTGGGGCAGCGTTCTGGTGCGTACCGAAGCGGGAAAAACCAAAGAGGCACTGGCCAATCTGGAAAAAGTTTACCAAGCGTTGAATCCCAAGTTTCCGTTTACCTACCAGTTTTCTGACCAGGAATACACGAAACTCTACCAAAGCGAGCAGGTCGTCAGCAACCTCGCCAATTACTTTGCCTTTCTGGCCATTTTTATTTCGTGCCTGGGCTTGTTTGGCCTGGCAACCTTCACCGCCGAGCAACGCCGGAAAGAAATCGGCATCCGCAAAGTGCTGGGGGCAAACGTGGGCAACATTGTGGCCATGTTGTCGAAGGAGTTCGCGGCGTTGGTGGCGGTGGCCGCCCTCATCGCTTTTCCGTTGGCCGGGTGGGCCATGCGCGCGTGGCTCGAAAACTATGCCTACCGCATTTCCCTCGGCTGGCAAGCGTTCGTCCTGGCGGGCCTGTCCGCGCTGACAATCGCCCTGCTGACGGTGAGCTACCAGGCCATCAAAGCGGCGGTGGCCAACCCGGTAAGATCGCTCCGCAATGAATGAATTCAGTGATCAGTTATCATTGATCTCCACCATTCGTACATTCGTTCATACATTGATAACTGATCACTGACATGCTGCGCAACTACTTCGTCATCGCCTTCCGCAACCTGATCCGGCACCCGGGTTACACGGCCATCAACGGGCTGGGCCTTACGGTGGGCATCGCTTCCTGCGTGCTGATTTGCCTCTACCTCCAGGATGAACTGAGCTACGACCGTTTCCACGCCCGTGCCGACCGCATCTACCGGGTGGACAACGAACTGCGCATTCAGACGGACGTCTACAAGTACCCGACCGTTACCTCGGCCATGCCGGTGGCCATGGACAACGACGTGGCGGGGGTGGCGGGTTTCGCCCGTTTCGCCCGTTTTGGCAATGGGAGCAACAACGAATCCGTCGTTCGGATTGGCAACGAGTTCTACCAGGAAAAGGGAGCCTACGCCGCCGACACTTCGGTGCTGGACATTTTCTCGTTCGGACTGGTGAAGGGGGAGGC